>DASUVR010000222.1:0-2171 GCA_036378855.1 Gemmatimonadales bacterium
ACCACCAAGGCCAGCGGCTCGGCCACCTTCGCCGATCTGGGGATCGCCGGGACCGGCAACAACACGCTTCGGTTCACCGTCGGCTCGATCGGGGCAACCTCCGCCACCGTCGTCATCAATCCGCTCCCCAGCGAAGCCCGAACGGGGAAATGGGACGCGGCGGTTCCGTGGGACATCGTGCCCCTTCACATCCAGCTGCTCCCCACCGGCAAGCTGCTGGCGTGGGGCAAGTACGAATCCAACGGCAGCATGGGTATGCCGCGGCTGTGGGATCCGGCGGCTGGTCCGCCCAACACGGCTACGATCATCCGGGTCGGCGACATGCTGTTCTGTGCCGGGCATACGCTGATGGCCGATGGACGAGTGATGGTCTCGGGCGGGCACCTGAACGACGACCGCGGTCTCGACGTCACCAACATCTTCGACCCGGTGAGCGAAAGCTGGGCGACCGGGCTGCCGAAGATGGCCAAGGGACGCTGGTATCCGACGGTAACGACCCTGGCCGACGGGCGGTTGGTTACGGTGGCCGGCCGGGACGCCAACTCCAGCGTGGTGCTGCTCCCGGAGATCTGGGAGGGGAACCGCTGGGTCCAGCTCACCGGCGCCAGTCTGAGTCTGCCCTATTACCCGAGGCAGTTCGTGGCTCCGAACGGGAAGCTGTTCTATGCCGGCGAGCGGATCAAATCCCGCTACCTCGACGTGGACGCAGTGACAACAAGCGGACGGGGCCGCTGGTCCACCAGCGCGGGGTTCGCCCGCACCTTCGGCTATATCCGCGACTACGGTTCAGCGGTGATGTACGACGCGGGCAAGGTTCTCTACGCCGGCGGCGGCGGCGACCTGCGCGGGAGCACACCGGACCCCAAGTCTCCGGTGCCGACCGCGACCGCTGAAACGATCGACCTCACTGTTACCGGCACCCTCCCGCGCTGGCACAGCACCAACTCGATGCACTACGCGCGACGGCATCTCAATGCCACGATCCTGCCGGACGGGAAGGTGCTGGTCACCGGCGGTACCAGCGCGGGCGGATTCAACGATCTCTCGGGCGCCGTCCACGCCGCGGAAGTGTGGGACCCGGGGAGCGGAAGCTGGACCGAGCTGGCAGCCAACCGGGTGGATCGCGGCTACCACTCGGTGTCGCTGCTGCTGCCGGACGCAACCGTGCTGCACGGCGCCAGCGGCGATGCCAACGATCCGGCGACCGGCGGGGGGTATCCCCGGCAGACGAACCACGAGATCTTCCGGCCGCCCTATCTGTTCCGGGGCGCTCGACCGACCATCACCAGCATCTCGAAGACGTCGCTGACTTACCCAGAGACCTTTACCGTCACCACGCCGTATGCCGCGCAGATCACTGGGGTGCGCTGGATCCGGCTCGGTTCGGTGACTCACGCCTTCGACGCGAGCCAGCGGGCGAACACGTTGAAGTTCACCCGCACCGCTACGAGCGTGCGGGTGACCACCCCGACGAGTGGCAAGCAGGCGCCTCCGGGATACTATCTCCTGTTTCTACTCAATCGGAACGGCGTGCCGTCGGTCGGCAAGATCGTGCGGGTAGGTTAGCGAACGCTGTCATCCTGAGCGAAGCGAAGGATCTACTCCGTAAGCCCTAGAACTTCTCGCCGGGTTCGGGGTCGCGCTGGCTAGATCCTTCGCTTCGCTCAGGATGACATGGCGCTGATTAGCGCAGATGAACGCAGATGAACGCGGATAAAAGCACGGATCGCTCCGCTCCGTAAGTACCCCTCTTCAGAAGCAGCCATCAGACTAATGGTCAACAGCACACCGATGCAGTCCGATCGCGAGTACAGAAACACCAGGTACATCGCAGCAGGACTTTGGAGGTGTTCGCGTCCGCTGTTTCACTGAGTTTGATTGATGATCTTGTAGACCCCGCCCTGCTGCGTAGCGATGTAGAGCTCGCCGGCGGAGTCTTCACCGAAGCTGGTGATCTGGCCGCCCGGTTTGAGCTCGGGCCACTCCTTCTGCTCGGTGGGAACACCGCCCTGAATCCGGAAGCTCCGGACCCAGCCGGCGCAGTAGTCGGCGTAGAAATAGGTGCCCTGGAGTGACGGCATGGCAGCCCCGCGATAGACGTAGCCACTGACGACGGCGCAGCCTTCCGTGTGGTTGAATTCCAGCACCGGGAGCGTGAGTCCAGTCTGATC
>DASUVR010000223.1:0-4401 GCA_036378855.1 Gemmatimonadales bacterium
GCTGCCGGGCGGGGTGGAGATGGTGATGCCGGGGGACAACGTGCAGATGACGATCGAGCTGATCACGCCGATCGCGATGGACGAGGGGCTGCGGTTTGCCATCCGCGAGGGCGGCCGGACGGTGGGCGCCGGCGTGGTCACTAAAATCTTGAAGTAGGCGGAACGACGGCGACGGGACGGCGGTAAACCCACCCCGATCCTGCCGCCGTACCGACATACCGCCGTACCGACGGTGAGAGAATGCCAAGAGACAAAATCATCCTCGAGTGCACCGAGTGCAAAAACCGCAACTTCTTTGCCGATAAGAACAAGCGGAAGCACCCGGAGCGCGTTGAACGGCGGAAGTATTGCCCCCGGTGCGACACTCACCGGGTGCACAAGGAGTCCAAGTAAACGTGGACACCGCAGTCAGCACGCGTTCCAACCGACTGATCGGGTGGGTGCCACGCACGGCGGGGTTTCTCCGCGCGGTTCGCGAGGAGCTCCGGAAGGTCACCTGGCCAACTCGGCCGGAGCTGGTCAAGGCCACCAGGATGATCATCGTGCTCTCGATCCTGTTGGGACTCACGATCGGGCTGATGGATTATGTGCTGCAGCTGATTCTGGTTGAGGGAGTGGCAAGGCTCGCAAGGTAGTCGCCAGTCGACAGTCGCCAGTCGACAGCGGGACACACTGGCGGCCTGAAATGACTGGCGACTGACGGCTGACGACTAGAGACGGATTAGATGGAATACCGCTGGTACGCGATCCAGACGACAGCTGGACACGAAAACAAGGTGCGCGGCCTTCTGCAGCGGCGGATCGAGGAAGACCCTCGTCCGGCCGAGACAAAGCTCATCCGCCAGGCGCTGGTCCCGGTCCAGGAAGTGATCGAGATCAAGAACGGCAAGAAGGTCAACGTCGAGCGGAAGCTGTACCCCGGCTACGTGCTGGTCGAGATGGCGATGAGCCAGGAAGCGCTGCACGTCGTGAACAGCATTCAGGGCGTGATCAAGTTCGTGGGCACCGGCAAGATGCCCCAGCCGCTCCGGCAGGACGAGGTTAACCGCCTCCTGGGCATCGCCGAGGCGGTGGCGGAGGCAGAGCCCAAGGAAGAGATCCCGTTCCTGATCGGTCAGGTGGTCGAGATCACCGAGGGCCCCTTCTCCGACTTCAGTGGCACGGTGGAAGAGGTGCTGGCGGATAAGGGCAAAGTTCGGGTTTCGGTGAGCCTGTTCGGCCGGCCGACGGCCGTGGAGCTGGACTATTTGCAGTTGAGGGGACACTAGACGGAACATGAGGAACGACGGAAGGTGAGGAACGAGCAACCTTCCCCACGTACCTCGCGTTCCCCACTTTCCGTCCCGCTACCGCGCGGGTTATCGCGGGAGTCGCCCTGACGGGCAGACGCTAAGGAGCTAGGATGGCCAAGAAGATCAATGCCGTGGTCAAGCTGCAGTGCCCCGCGGGGGCGGCCACGCCGGCCCCGCCGGTCGGCACCGCGCTGGGCCCCCATGGTGTCAACATCATGGAGTTCGTGAAACAGTTCAACGCGAGGACTCAAAGCCAGAGCGGGATGGTTATCCCCTGCGTGGTAACGATCTTCGCCGATCGGACATTCACCTTCGTAACCAAGACCCCGCCGGCCCCGAACCTCCTTCTTAAGGAAGCCGGGATCGAGAAGGGAAGCGGCCAGCCCAACCGGACCAAGGTCGGCCGGGTCACCCGGGCACAGGTCAGAAAGATCGCCGAGATCAAGATGGCCGATCTCAATGCGACCGACCTGGACAGCGCCATGCGGATGGTGGCAGGCACGGCCCGCTCCATGGGTCTGGAGGTGGTGGACTGATGGCGGCCCGGGGCAAGAAGTTCCGCGCGGCCGTGTCCAAGGTGGACCGGGCCCGGCAGTATCCGATTCCTGACGCGGTAGGCCTGGTGAAGGACTCATCCTTCGCCAAGTTCGACGAGACCGTTGACGTGGCTGTAAACCTGGGGGTCGACCCCCGCCACGCCGACCAGGTGGTCCGGGGGACGGTGGTCCTGCCCCATGGAACCGGGAAGTCGGTTCGTGTGTTAGTAATAACCCAGGGCGATCGGGTCCGGGAAGCCGAGGCGGCGGGGGCCGATTTCGTGGGCATCGAGTACATCCAGAAGATCAAGGACGGCTGGCTGGATACTGACGTCATCGTGGCAACGCCTGACGTCATGGGCCAGCTCGGCGCGCTCGGCCGGGTGCTCGGGCCCCGGGGGCTGATGCCCAACCCGAAAGCCGGCACGGTCACCATGGATGTGGGCCGGGCCGTTCGCGAGATCAAGGCCGGTAAGATCGAGTTCCGGGTGGACAAAAGCGGCAATGTGCACGCTCCGGTGGGCAAGGTCTCCTTCAGCAAGGATCAGCTCGCCGCCAACGTCCAGGCGTTCATGGACACCATCGCCCGGGTCAAGCCGGCAGCGGCCAAGGGCACCTACATCCGTTCGGCCACCGTCTCCAGCACCATGGGACCGGGCGTACGGCTCGAGACGTCGGGGTACAAATGAACAAGACCGAGCGTCAGGAGACGGTGGAGAGCCTCACGGAGCAGCTCCGGGCCTCGCCCAACCTGTATATCACCGACTTTACCGGTCTCAACGTGCTCCGGATGACGGAGTTCCGCCGCCGGCTCCGGGCGGCGGGCGTGAGCTATGTGGTGGTGAAGAACACCCTGGCTCAGCGCGCCCTGGCAGCCAACGCTGTAGCTGGACTGGACGATCATCTGGCAGGGCCAACCGGGTTGGTGTTAGCGGGAAACGATCCCGTGGGCGCGGCCAAGGTTCTGACCGATTTCGCCCGGGAGTTCGAGAAGCCGACGATCAAGATCGGGCTGGTCGACGGTCGGCCGGTTTCGCCGGATCAGGTGAAGCGGCTGGCGAGTTTGCCCTCGAAGGATGTGCTGCTGTCGCAGCTGGCCGGCGCCTTCCAGGCTCCGATGGCCCAGCTCGTCGGCGTCATGAATGGGATGTTGTACCAGGTAGTCGGCGCCCTCGAGGCGCTTCGCGCACAGCGTTCGTAACAAATCACCGGATGGAGAAAACAAACTGATGCCCACCACCACGCTGAGTAACGAAGAGATTCTCGAGGCGATCGGCAACAAGACCGTTGTCGAGCTGGCCGAGCTGATCGAGGCGTTCAAGACCAAATTCAACGTCACGATCGCAGCGGCCGCGGCGGCTCCTGCGGCCGGCGGCGGCGGCGGTGGCGCTGCTCCGGCGGCGCCTGCTGAAGAGAAGACCGAGTGGACCGTCGTCCTCAAGGAAGGCGGGGCCAAGAAGATTCAGGTCATCAAGGTGGTACGCGAGATCACCAGCCTGGGTCTCAAGGAAGCGAAGGATGCGGTGGACAACGTCCCCAGCAACATCAAGGAAGGCGTGTCCAAGGCGGAGGCCGAGGAAATCAAGAAGAAGCTGGAAGAGCAGGGCGCGGTAGTCGAGTTGAAGTAGGGCGCGGCCCTATCCTGAGCGGACCCGAGCCCGCAAGGGCTCGGACGCGACGGATCTCTCGGGCTTTCACCCTATTTCAACGAGACGAATGCAAACGAAGCTCTTTACTGTCTGTTCCCGATTTTTGACGAGCCCCAGTTGCGCGGGTCCGCGCAGGGGCCATTTGTGTTGCGCGAGAGTGAGTGACTGATGCCCCAGAGCCGATCGGTAATCACGTTCAGTAAGCGGGAGGGCGGCATGCCAATGCCGCACCTGCTCGATATCCAGACCGCCGCGTTCCAGACGCTGCTCGTCCCGGACGACGTCCACGGGGCGCGCCAGGACGTGTCGCTGGAGCGCGTTTTCCGGGATCTTTTCCCGATCACCGATGTCAACGAGAAGTACAAGCTGGAGTTCCTGGGCTACGCCCTGGGCGAGGCCAAGTACTCGGTCGAGGAATGCGTCGAGCGGGACATGACCTACGCCGCTCCCCTCAAGGCCAAGCTGCGCCTCGACGTCTATGAAGAGGTCGAGGGCCAGAAGCGGCTCAAGAACGCGATCGAGAAGGAGGTCTACCTGGGCGAGCTGCCCATCATGACCCCGCTCGGCACGTTCGTGATCAACGGCGCGGAGCGGGTGGTGGTGAGCCAGCTGCACCGCTCGCCGGGCGTGGTGTTCGAGGAGGACACCCACCCCAACGGCCAGCGACTGTTCAGCGCGCGGATCATCCCCTTCCGGGGCTCGTGGGTCGAGTTCACCATCGACATCCACGACGTGATCTACGTGCACATCGACAAGAAGAAGAAGTTCCCGGCCACGGCGCTGCTCAGGGCGTTCGGCCACGGCAATAACGCGGACATCCTGAAGCTCTTCTTCGCCACGAAGGACCTGAACATCACCGGCAAGCTGGAAGGCCGGCAGGAGAAGCGCGAGGTGATCGGGGCGCTGGTGGCGGTGGACGTGCCC
>DASUVR010000224.1:0-2857 GCA_036378855.1 Gemmatimonadales bacterium
GACCGGCCCGAGCTCAGTATCATCACCCCGGTCATTCTGCCGGCTGGGGCGGACTGGGGCCTCTATTTCCAGAGCTTCAACCAGACCAGATCGCTGACCGCCCGAGTGATTCACTATCCGGACGGGAGAGTGACCGGAAGCGGCATCTTCGCCATTCCACTGGTGGGCACAGGGATCCTCCGGGTCGCCGGGGCCACTCCGTACGGGAACTGCATTCCCCAGGGAAGTCCCTGCGGCACCGTCACCAGCATTCCGGAGAGCGCCGTCGCCACCGGAACCGCCCTGTTTCTCAGTGGTCCCAGGGCAGGCCAGCGGGTCCCGTTCACCCTCGACCTGCACTCCACGTTCTTTCCCGATCAGACCAGCGTCTTCGACATGGCCACGCTGCGCTTCTGCTCGGCCTCGAGCAGCTGCGGCTCCTACTCGTTTTCGGGGAGTTGCACCACGAGCCGCAGTAGGCATCACCGCAGTAGATGTCACCCCAGCGAAGCGAGGGGGGCCGCACCTGGCCCGCTCGACCTCACCTTCC
Source organism: Gemmatimonadales bacterium (assembly GCA_036378855.1). GTDB lineage: Bacteria > Gemmatimonadota > Gemmatimonadetes > Gemmatimonadales > GWC2-71-9 > CAVVWJ01. The sequence continues at coordinate 530 of DASUVR010000224.1, forward strand.
AGCGCTCACGCTGAACCTGACTGGAATCGAGCGGACTGTTACGCCGAGCGAGTGGGCCCTTTCGGGGAGCGAGCGAAGCTTTCCGCGGATGAAGTGGAGCCTTCCGCAGACGAAGTAGGGCCTGTCGCAGACGAAGTGGAGCCTTCTTCGAACGACGGGGAGCCTTCCGTGGACAAAGTGAATCCTTCCGCGGAGCGAGCGAACTGTTTCGGAGAGTTAGCGAGCCCTTTCGCGGACGAGGTGGCGTCTTCCGCGGAGCGAGCGAGCCCTGTTGGGGTGGCTATCCGGCCGGCTCGAAGCCGAAGCCCGGCTCGGCACCGCACTTGTTCCAGCGGACCACCACGCTTCCGTTGGTTTCACCGCCGTCCGAGTTGGCAAAGGCGCCGGTGAGCCGCATCTCTCCGCCGTCGAACCGCTGCACCGTGTCGGTACAGCCGTTGTTGTAGTGCAGCGGCGTTGGCGTGGTCACGGTCAGCACGTAGTGCTCGGTGCCGCGGGTCCAGTCCAGGGTCCCGGCAAAGTCCAGCGTCCCACCCGGGATCGGGGTATTGATCTGGAGTGACTGCTCGGGCATGTAGGTGAGGGTCCACTGCTGGTCGATGGCGGCGTCGGGCTTGCCGGCAAAGGTGCGTATCACCTGAAGATCGGTGGACAGGAGCAGGGACGAGACCGATCCGCTGAGCACCCGGGTGCCGTTCCGGGTCACGTCGTAGATGACCTTGTTGTCGGCGGTGGTGAAGCGGGTCCGGAGCCCGGTCAGGGTGCCCTCGTAGCCGAAGCCGGCCTGGGTCGGGGCGGGATCCTGCACCCGGAGCTGGCCGACGATGTCGAGGGTGCCGCCGCGCCAGCCGGTGAAGCGGCAGGGGGGAGCGGTGAACAGGTAGATGGCGTCGTCGGGAACGCCGTCGCCGTCTGAGTCCGCCGGTGTTGACGGAGTGACACAGCCCGGTGAGTAGGCGGTGGGTGCCTGGGCCGTCCCCAGGGGGTCGACCGAGCTGGGGAGGGTCAGGGCGCTGACGGCGGCCTCCACCTCGTCCCGGGCCGTGGCCCCGATATCGTCGGCCGCTCCGTTGGGGAGAACCGCGTTGCCGGTGCTCAGGCTATCTCCGCAAGCCGTGATTATTAAGGCAGTTACGATTGCTGCTCCGAGCTGCCAAGGGGTCCGGCGTGGGGCCATGGTTCCTGCGTCTCCTTGCCTGTAGAAGCCGGCGGACAGAACGACTGGTGGCTTCTGCCGGGCCGGTCCGGGATGGGTCTCCCGGGTTGTGAGCATAACCCGGGCCTGACAGCCGGGACAACCGGACGGGCTTCGAGCTGCCTGGATCGGGCGTCGGGTTCTAGGCAGAATTACAAAAGCTCAACCCCTCCAAGACATGTAGACGCAAGTTGTTGACGGTTCGTTGTACGGCCGGCATACTCTGGATCTCCCATTACCAGTGAGACCCGATGGAATCGCAACGGTACCTCCGTTGCCTGGGTCAGCCCGCCCTCTTTACCGCCACCGGTGAGCCGATCCGGTTTCGCACCCGGAAGCATCTCGCCCTGTTGGTGTATCTCGCCGTTGAGCAGCGAACCCAACGTCGCGACCGCTTGGCCGAGCTCCTCTGGCCCCGAGTCTCCGCCACTGAGGCCCGCCATTCGCTGGCGACGGCGCTCTCGGTGTTGCGGCCCCGGGTTGGCATCGATGCGTTAGAGACCAACCGGGATCAGGTGCGGCTGATGCCGGGGCGAGTGACCCTGGACCTGGAGCGACTCCGGGCGGGAGACATCCTGGGCACCGAGGTCACCGGGCCGCTGGAGGTGGCGGCGTTCCTCGACGGCTTCGACATCAACGACTCGGCGGAGTTTACCCACTGGAAGGACCAGCAGCAGGCGCGGCTGCTCCCGATTATCAAGGATGCAATGCTGGTGTTGATCGATCGTTGCCGGCGGACGGGAGACACTCGGCAGATCGAGCAGGTGGCCGACCGGATGCTGGCCCTGGATGAGCTGAGCGAAGAGGCGATCCGGGCCAAGATGGAAGCTCGAGCCTTTGCTGGGGACCGGTTGACGGCGCTGGAGATTTTTGAGTCGTGGAAGAAGAAGCTGGCGGAGGAACTGCAGGCAATGCCGTCGGACTTGGTGGAAGGGATTGCGGTAAGATTGCGGCGGCGGGGCTGGGAGCGGAGTACGTTGGCAAATATTCCCAATGTACCCACTGATCAGTGGCGGAATCGACCTTTGATCGGACGATCTGCCGAATATCGTGAGCTATATGAGCAGTGGGAAGCTGCACAAGAAGGACTCCCAGGACATGTCCTCATACTCGGTGATTCCGGCGTAGGAAAG
>DASUVR010000225.1:0-4817 GCA_036378855.1 Gemmatimonadales bacterium
CCGGTCCGGCTCACCTTCAATCTGGCGGACGATCGCACCCCATCCTGGTTGCCCGATGGTTCGGGCATCATCTACTCGAGCGAGCGGCACGACCGAAGCGACCACGATCGCTGCCTCAACGTTCTTCCACCCGGCGGCGGCACCATCTCGGCGAGCTACTGTCAGCTCAGCCCCATACACGACGACTCCACCGATCTCATGGAATCGCCGGCGATGAATGCCGACGGGCGGCTCTTCTATCACCGAATTGTTTCCTGGGTAGGTCAGCAGAAATTGGGATTCTCGGCGCTGGTCCTGGGGAGCCGGGAGTCGCCCCTCCAAGCCACCGTGGTCCAGCCACTCCCTTATACGGCTCCGAACGGGAGGTTCCATTCCAGCATTCGGTCTCCGCAGTGGATTGGCCGGGACAGTCTGCTCTATCTGGCCGAGCAGCTGTTCTACGAGGGTTCAACGTTCTATCCGGACACCTTCTACACCGGACTCGACGCCGCCATCCTAGATCTCTCCGGAGCCACACCGCGGGTGGAGATCATACCAGGTACCGATTATGCCTCGGGGGTGGCTTTAGGTGAGGATGGTCAGACCCTGTACTACACCCTCGGTGGTGACTCCCGGGTTTACCGTCGATCGCTTTCCACCGGCGAAGTTACCACCCTGTATGACTTCGGGCCTGAAACCATTGTGCGTGACCCTCAGGTTCGGGGCACCCGCCTCGTTGCCGTGGTGGGCGGGAGCGTGCTCTATCGCTTCGAGGACGCCCACAGCTACGTGCAGCGGGACGAGGGCGGAGACCTGGTGTTCGTGAACCTGAGCGACGGGAGTCGCAGTCTCTTCCCTGGCGATTCCGTCCTGTTTCGGCATCCGGTTATTTCACCCGACGGCTCCCATCTGGTAGTCGAGGTGCAGCCCTTCGCCCCAGTGCACGGCGAGCCGGACTCGGACTTCAACGCACCCAATCATCGCGCCGACCTCTGGCTCTTTGCTCTGGAATGAGCCGTTTCGGCCGGCCTATGGCCGCGGCTGTCGAAGACGGGGTTTCGATACTGGCTTGCCGGCTCCCCGCTCATGCTCGAGCGCCGACTAGACCTAAGGCTAGTTCCATAACGACTAGCGACTAGCGGCCTTCCCCTACAAATTCCCTTTTCCGATCCAGGCTCCGATACTGTATCGCCTCACTGACGTGGGCCGTCGTGAGCTCGGCCGACCCTGCCAGGTCTGCGATGGTGCGCGCGATCTTGAGCACCCGATGGTAGGCCCTGGCCGAGAGCCCCAATCGAGTCACCGCCTGCTTGAGCACCGCTTCCACGGCACCACTCAATCGGCAGTGGCGACGCAGATCGCGCGCAGTCATGTGCGCGTTGGCGTGGACCCCGCGCTGTCCCTGAAACCGCGCGCGCTGCACGGCACGAGCCCGCTGGACCCGGATTCGAATAGCCGCGCTGGTCTCGTCCGACTGGGTTCCGACCAGATCGCCATACGCCACGGCGGGGACTTCGAGATGAATGTCGATCCGATCGAGCAGGGGACCCGAGATCCGGGAGCGGTACCGTTCAATGGACAGTGGTCCGCAGCGGCAGGAGTGGAGCGGATCTCCGAAATAACCGCAGGGGCAGGGATTCATGGCTGCGGCCAGCATGAAGCGAGCGGGATAGGTGAGACTCACGGCCGCGCGACTCAAGGTGACGACGCCGTCTTCCATGGGCTGCCGCAGCACCTCGAGCACGTTCCTCCGGAATTCGGGCAGCTCGTCGAGAAAGAGCACGCCGCCGTGAGCCAGGCTGACTTCTCCCGGGCGAGGAGAAGAGCCGCCGCCGATCAGGCCCGCATCGCTGATGGTGTGGTGTGGTGCCCGGAAGGGACGAACGGTGAGGAGCGATTGCCCGGACAGCAACGTGCCCGCGACACTGTGGATCTTGGTGGTCTCCAAGGCCTCCTCCAGGCTCATGGAGGGAAGGATGGATGGGAGACGCCGGGCCAACATGGTTTTTCCCGCGCCGGGAGAGCCGAGCAGCAGAATGTTGTGGCCGCCGGCTGCCGCTACCTCCAAGGCGCGCTTGGCAGCGGCCTGGCTCCGGACATCGGCGAAGTCTGCTTCCTCCAATGCGCCCGAGCTCATGAGGGTGGATACATCGGCCCGGGCCGGAGGAATGGGATTATTGCCCAGCAGATGGCCACACACTTCGAGCAGGGTCCGCGCCCCGCAGACCTCCAGTCCTTCGACAACAGAGGCCTCCGGGACATTGGCGTGAGGAACCAGAATGCCGCGGAATCCGGCCGACCGCGCCGCCAGAGCCATGGAGAGAGCGCCCCGTACGGGGCGCAGATCTCCTTCGAGCCCGACCTCGCCCAGCACCATGTTCTGCCTGAGGCCGTCTTCCGGGAGCTGGCCGCTGGCCACCAGGATGCCGAGCGCGATGGGCAGGTCGAATGCCGAACCGTCTTTGCGAATGTCGGCCGGGGCAAGGTTGACGGTGATGCGGCGGAGGGGAAAACAAAAACCCGCGTTTACCAGCGCCGCACTCACCCGTTCCCTGCCCTCCTTTACCGCGCCGTGAGGCAACCCGACTGTCGAGAAAGAGGGCAATCCGTTGGTAATGTCCACCTCGACATCCACCGGATAGGCATCGATGCCGAGGACCGCGGCGGAACCAATTCGGGCGAGCAAGGGTCGGAAAGCGTTATAAGGAAAGAGGAACCGCAAGCTAGACCGGGTTCGACCCGAGCCGGGTACCCTAGTGGCGCAAATATGGACCGATTCGTGCAGCAATTTTCAGTCGGTGTCGGTTTCGATGCCGCTCAGACCCGTCCGGCGGAGTTTCCCCCAAGCCCGCCGCCGCGACGAGGTGCTCAGATCCGGAGTCATCCATGAGTCGGTGGTCCAGCGCTGTCCTTCTTCTGGTGGTGGGTACCGGCGCCTGCGCGGCGCCGCGGGCCGCCGGCGCGCCGCTGGCCCCATTGGGCCGTTCCTGGGCGGTTCCAACCTTGGGACTTTACCAGCAGTGGTGGGAGAAAACGGTCGCCTGCTCCGGCAAACAGGGAAAGATGACCGACGTGGCCTTCTACGCGGTGGATGCACCGAGCGGCGCAATCGAGCTGAACGGCGAGATGGCCCATGCCTGGTGGGTGCGCGAGGGCAACCGGATTTACCTTCCCGCCAGTGCTCTGGGTGAGGAGTGGCTGGTCCGCCACGAGATGCTCCACGCGCTGCTTCAACGCGGGAGCCATCCGGCCAGCGTCTTCGTCGAGGCGTGTCATGTTGCCTCAGCAGCGGTGTGGCGCGACTCCAGCCTGGCGGTGGATCCCGGGAATCCGCACGGACGTTAAGCCTGGGCGGCCTCCATCTTGCTGCCCTTTGATGACGACTTCTGTAGCCGGTGTTTCCCATCTTTAGGGGGATGCATCCAGCAGACCTTCTCGCAATTCGCGGGAGCTAATCGGCATGAAAGGACCTTCCGCTAAGGCCCGCTGGGGTGGGCTCATAGCGATCCTCGCACTCTCCATTCTGACTGGAGGATGGCTGCTTCGCCGAAAAGCAGCCCCGGAGGGTACCGTCTACCAGCAGGCCCGCCTCTTCGAGAACGTCGTCGGCTCCATCCACAGCCACTACATCGATTCCATCGGCGAGGGCGACCTCTACCAGACCGCCGCCAAGGCCCTGGTCGCGTCCCTCCACGATCCCTACGCCGAGCTGCTTACCCGGGAGAGCTACCGCCAATATCAACGGCAGATGTCAGGCACCGAGGTCGACGTCGGGCTGACCGACGGGACCGGCCTGGGGAGCGCTCGGGGCGCCTTTGCCCCCGGCGACGTCATCCTGAGCATCGATGGTAAGAACACGGATGGCTGGTCGGCCCGCCGGCTGGAGGAGGCACTTGCCGGAGGCACCGGGACCACCGTCACCGTTCTGGTTCGGCCCTGGGGCTCGAGCACACCCGTGCTTCGCCGACTCACCCGCACCGTGGTTCATGTCCCGGCCGCGTCCGAAGGCGTGTTCCTGGGGTCCGGGGTTGGCTACATCGAGCTCCGCCGCATCAGCGATGGCGCGGCCGCCGAGCTGCGCCAGGCGATCAACCGACTGGTAAGCGACGGTATGACCTCACTGGTGCTGGATCTTCGGGGCGATCCCGGCGGGCTGATCAATGAGGGCGTCAAGGTAGCGAGCCTGTTCCTCCGCCCCGGCGACACAGTGGCCATCTCCGAGGGACGCTCACCCGAGCACTCCAAAGTGTATCTGGCTGGTTTGTCCGGCGGGTGGCACGACCTGCGGGTGGCGCTGCTGGTCAATCACGGCACCGCCAGCTCGGCGGAGTTGATCGCCGGCGCGCTGCAGGATCACGATCGCGCGGTTGTGCTGGGCACGCCGACTTTTGGCAAGGGCGTGCTGCAGACCACCTATCCACTGGGCGATGAGATCGCCATCAAGCTAACTACGGCTCGCTGGTACACCCCGAGTGGCCGCACGGTGCAGCGGCCCCGGCCCGACGGCGAAGGGGCCGTGGGCAACCGTCCGCCGTCTCTGATGCCGCGGCTCTTCCACTCGGATGCGGGACGCGCCATTCCCGATGCCAGCGGCATCCTGCCTGACCTGACCATCCGCGGAACCCCACGATCCGACGCCGAGCGGGGACTGCTGTCGGCACTGGGTGAAGACATCGCGCAGTTCCGTGGCGTGCTGTCGGACTACGCTGAAGATGTCCGCAAATCACCCGACGCCCCGAAGTTCCAGTCGTTCCGAATTACCGACGAGATGCGGGAAGACGTCTATCAACGGCTGCAGCAGATCGGTCTCGAGCTTCCCCGCCCCACCTATGACAACG
>DASUVR010000226.1:0-5683 GCA_036378855.1 Gemmatimonadales bacterium
CGCCCAGAGCGCCGTGGCACCGGAATGGACAGCGACCGATATCAGGCAGTGCTTCTGCTGGGCAGCCTGCCGGTGAACAGCCCAACGTTGGCGTCGCTGTCTGGAGTCCGGCCCGCCGTCATTGGACCCCGCGCCAGCCAAGCCTCGTTTCCCACCAGCATTGCGATCGATACCGGCGTGGCGGGCATCCACGACGCGGGCACGGCCTACCGAATGGATGAACTCCCTCTCCCGCTCCGGTCATGCATCGCCGGCCCTCGAGCGGCCGCCGACGTTCTCCAGCAGCTGTCACGGGCCATTCATCGGCTCATCCAGGCTAGAACCCGGTGAGCTCCAGCCGGCTTCGCCTCGTCGGCGGCACGATCTACGATCCAGCTAACCAGGTGGATGGAGAAGCCCGCGACCTCTGTATCGAAGATGGCCGCATCGTAGCGAGCCTGCCGGACGGAGCTCCCACGCTGGATGTACGGGGAATGGTCGTGATGCCTGGCGGAGTGGACATCCACTCCCACCTGGCCAGCTCGAGTTGTAATCACGCCCGCCGGCTGCTCCCGGAGGAGCATGCCGCCGATCCCGCGCCCAGGCCTGCCCTCGATCCGGAGGAGATCGCTCGCTCGGGAACGGGAGGGACTGTCCCCAGCACCTTTACCACCGGCTACCGATACGCTGGACTGGGATACACCACGGTGTTCGATGCCGCGGTTGCGGCAGTATCTGCCCGACACAGCCACGCAGAACTGGACGACACTCCGTGCGTGGATGGCGGGATCTTCGTGCTGATGGGAAACGACGAGTATCTGCTCCGCCAGATTGCCGCTGGGGAGCGCGAACGGGCTCGAGACTACGCGGCCTGGCTGCTGGGGTCCGCCGGCGGGTACGCAATCAAGATCGTGAATCCCGGTGGCATCGAGGCCTGGAAATCAGGTCAGCGCAATCTCAGCGGATTGGACGAGCCCCTGAAAGGCAGGGAGATCACTGCGAGAGACATTCTGGAAACGCTGACGAATGCCGGCAATGAGATCGGGCTTCCTCATCCAGTTCACATCCACTGCAATAACCTGGGGATGCCCGGCAACGTCGACGTCACCCTCGCCAGCATGCGGGCTCTCGCAGGTCGGCGGGCACACTTCACCCACCTGCAGTTCCACAGCTACGGCGGGCCCGGCTGGCGATCGGCGGCGGCCCAGGTCATGGAATACGTCAACAGTCATCCCGAAGTGAGTGTCGACGTGGGACAGGTCATGTTCGGGCCCGGCACTACGATCACCGCCGATGGTCCAGTGGAGTATCTGCTGCATCGGAGCAGCGGGCGTAAATGGGTGAACCTGGACATCGAGCTGGAGACAGGTTGTGGCATCGTTCCCATCGTCTACAAGGACAAGGCCGCGGTCAGCGCATTGCAATGGGCAATAGGCCTCGAGCTGTTCCTGCTGAGCCAGGACCCCTGGCGAGTGATTCTCTCGACCGACCACCCCAATGGCGGCTCCTTTCTGTCCTACCCTGCCTTGATTCAGCTGCTGATGGACAAGTCGGTCCGCGACGACCGGCTGAAACAGGTCAATCCGAAGCTCCTGGCCGGATCCGCACTGGCCGACGGGCTCTCGCGGGAGTACACCCTCAACGAGATCGCGATCATTACCCGGGCCGGACCAGCTCGGCTCCTGGGGCTCAAGCACAAGGGACATCTTGGAGTCGGTGCCGATGCCGATGTCACGGTCTATAGCCGGGATCCGGATATCGCCCGGATGTTTGCCTCTCCCCGGTTCGTGCTCAAGGGCGGCACACTCATCGTGGAAGAAGCCCAGCTCCGGAGGGCTCCCGCAGGCCGAAGACTTCGCCTGGCCCCTGGTTACGATGACTCCCTCATTCCCGACCTGCGCGGATACTTCGAGTCGTACTCTACCGTGTCCTTTGCGAATTACCCGGTGCAGGATCTGCGAGATGATCCGCTTCCACTGTAGGTTGGCCCCGCTATGAAGATTCGCGGGGTGGCCATAGAAGACACCTTTGCCGAGGCCTTCACCATGCGCGTGGCCCGGATCATCATCACCGGCAGCAGCATGCGCTGGGTTCGAGCCGCCGCCCTGAAGCTCACCGGCTTTGCCACTTCCGTCATCGGATGCAAGGTGGAGGCTGGAATCGAACGGGAGCTGCCCTCGTCGGGAACTCCGGACGGTCGCCCTGGGGCCAGTGTGCTGCTGATGACCATGAGCAAGGACGACCTGGGAAAGCGGCTGATCGAGCGAATCGGCCAAACCGTGCTGACCTGTCCCACCACCGCCTGTTATGACGGCCTCCCCGACGCGCCGGATCGGGTTGGTGTGGGATCAGCCCTGCGCTTTTTCGGGGATGGTTTTCAGGGGAGCAAGGTGATCGGCGGCCAGCGCTTCTGGCGCATCCCCGTCATGGAAGGCGAGTTCCTGGTGCAAGAGAAATTCGGCATGATCAAAGGGGTGGGCGGGGGCAACTTTCTGATCCTCGCGCGCAGCGCGGAGGCCGCTCTCAAGGCTGCCGAGGATGCCGCCGACAGCATGGCATCGCAGAATGGAGTGATCCTCCCCTTTCCCGGCGGCGTCGTGCGCAGCGGCAGCAAGGTCGGTTCTCGGCGAAGCAAGACGATGATCGCATCGACCAATGACGCCTTCTGCCCTACCCTGCGCGCCGTCACCCAGACAGCATTGCCGGACGACGTCAATTCTGTCCTCGAGATCGTCATCAACGGGACCGACGCCACCGCAATCGCCTCGGCAATGAGGCTGGGCATCGATGCCGCATGCAGGGATGGAGTAGTGGCCATCAGCGCCGGCAACTATGGTGGCAAACTCGGGCCGCATCACTTCCATCTGAGGAAGATCATGGAAGGAAATGGGGCATGAGCGATGGACTCACCGCCCGGTTGAAGAGTCCCCTGAAGCAGCGGGTGGATTGTTCCGCGGTGCTCACCGCTTCCTGGACCACACTCACCGCTCACGAGCTCGCTGGGCGTACGGTGGAGCTGGAGCGGGACGGACGAGTGCCGCTGGGTGACCTGTTCGAGGTCACGGGGAATGCCGCCGGCCGAGTTCGCTTTACCGGTGATCTGAGCCAGGTAGATCGCCTGGCAGCAGGGCTCAGCGAAGGAACGGTGACGGTCGAGGGCAACCTGGGGCATGAAGCCGGTATGGGGATGGCTGCAGGTGCGCTCGTGGTTGAAGGCAACGCCGGCGAGCGCACCGGTGCTGCGGCGCCCGGTTTCAAGCGCGGTATGACGGGGGGAGAGCTGATCATCCGAGGCTCGGCCGGAGCCGATGCCGGTGCGTCGATGCGCCGGGGACTGCTGGTAATCGGCGGAAGCGCCGGAGAACGTGCCGGCCTCAACATGATCGCCGGCAATATCGTCGTCTTTGGGGCCGCTGGTGCCGATGCGGGACTCTGGTCCAAGCGCGGCTCCATCGCAGCGCTGGGCGGCATCACCCCTCCGGCCACCTATGCGTACGCCTGTACCTATCAGCCGATCCACCTCAGAGTGATGCTTCTGCGGTTGCAGACCATATATGGAATGCGGATTCGCAAGCGACAGCTGGCCGGGCTCTATCGCCGATACAGCGGCGATCTGGCCGAGCTGGGTAAAGGGGAAATTCTCGAATGGATGGCGACATGACCACACTGGAGCTGCACACCGGGTCGTTACGGATGAATGAGGTTGCCCATGAGATCGCCGATGGCATGGCAGATCAGACCGAGTCCCTCCGGGTGCGAACTTTCCGCCTGCCCGGGGGCGCGCGAGTCATCGATGCGGGCGTTGAGGTGGACGGTGGGATCGAGGCCGGGCTCGCGCTAGCGGAGATCTGCATGGGCGGGCTGGGCAATGTGACGATGAGTACGGTGCAGATCGGCGGTGAATCGCACCCTGGCGTTCTCGTCTGGACCGACCACCCGGCCATCTCCTGCATGGCCTCTCAGTACGCCGGGTGGGCCGTGTCGGTGGGCAAGTTCTTCGCCATGGGATCGGGACCGCTCCGAGCTCATGCGCGGGTGGAGCGTGAGCTGTTCGAGAAGTTGGGCTACGAAGAACGCGCGGACGAGGGCGTGCTGGTGCTCGAGGGCCGCGCCCTCCCTACCGATGAGGTGGCCGCGTATGTGGCCGAGAAGGCAAAGCTCCAGCCGGCCCAACTCACGTTCGTGATCGCTCCGACCGCGAGTCTGGCCGGGGGCGTCCAAATCTCCGCCCGAATCGTCGAGACCGGACTCCACAAGATGGAGACCCTAGGGTTCGATGTACGCCGGGTGGTAAGCGCGGTTGGGACTGCGCCCCTCCCTCCCGTGGCCAAGAACGATCTTCGGGCCATCGGTCGAACCAACGACTGTATCCTCTACGGGGGGCAGGCCCGGTTCACGGTTCGAGCGGGAGATGCCGAGCTTCAGCAATTGGCCGAACAGATTCCCGCGTCGGCGTCACGCGACTACGGCACGCCCTTCTACGAAATCTTCCAGCGATATGAGGGTGATTTCTATAAGATCGATCCCTTGCTCTTCAGCCCGGCCGAAGTGTGGCTGACCAGCACCGAAACCGGCCGCACCTTTCATGCAGGACGGCTCAACCCCGAAGTTCTCAACACCTCGCTGTACAACCTTTAGCTCGGAGCTTCTGATGCGACGTTTGACGATGTGGCTGGTTTCCGCCTCAGCTCTCGCCGCCTGCAGCCCTGCGGCCGACAAGAACGCCGAGAGTCGGACAGGAGACACGACATCCGCCGCTGCACCTGCTTCGGCTGGACCCATGGCCATCGTGACGGTGCTCTACAACCAACCCAAGGACACCGCTGCTTTCGAGAAGTACTACGCCAGCAGCCACCTTCCTCTGGTGCAGGCCAACCAGCAGGAGATCGGATTCGTGCGGGCGGACCTCACCAAGTTCTCCTCCACCGCCGACGGCAAGAAGCCACCGTTCTACCGCCAGGCTGAGCTGTATTTCAACTCGATGGAGGATCTCAAAAAAGGGATGGCTACCGCGGGCTTCAAGAAGGTGGCCGACGACCTGGCCAACTTTGCCACCGGGGGTCTCACTGGAATGATCGCCACGGCCAGTAACACCCATGAGGCCGGATCGAGTGACACACCGGCCGCCATCGTGACGGTGATCTACAAAACCCCCAAGGACACTGCCGCCTTCGAGAAGTATTACTCGGAGACTCACCTGCCCCTGGTTACCAGCAACAAGAATGAGATCGGCTTCGAGCACGCCGAGCTCACCAAGTTCTCCTCCAACCTGGATGGCACCCCGGCCAGCCGGTATCGCCAGGCGGAGCTCTATTTCCCCTCGATGGCGGCCTTGAAGAAGGGAGTGGCCACTCCCGGTTTCAAGAAGGTAGCCGAAGACCTTCCCAAGTTTGCCACCGGAGGGCTCGACGCCCTGATCGGAGCGGAGACCAAGTAGCCGTGCGTCTCGCCGTGCTCGCCGCCCGGCCCGGCTGGCACACCCAGCAGCTGGAGCAGGCGGCGGCCGCACGGGGCCATCATGCAGTGGTCCTTCCCTATGAAGGAATGGTGGCAACTATAGGATCGGCGGTATCCGGGCTGCGCAGCAACGGAACAGATCTGGACTCCATGGACCTGGTGCTCGCCCGCATCATTCCCTCCGGTTCCCTGGAGCAGATCGTCTTCAGGGTGGATGCACTACATCGCCTGGAAGATCGGGGTGTGA
>DASUVR010000227.1:0-4893 GCA_036378855.1 Gemmatimonadales bacterium
CGAGCTCATCATCGAGCACATGAGTGGGCGACTCGACCGAGAGGCCGGGGCCGGGGATGGGAGGACAGCCCTTTTGCCAGCCGGAGGGCCGGAGGGCCGGAGAGGGGGAGGACTGTTCCGCTGTGCTCCCGGCCGAACCGCTCTCACTCCGACCCTCCGACTCTCCGACTCTCCGATTGACCGCCCGACTCAGTACGACTTCCGCACCCCCCAGCTCGATCTGCTGCCGCAGATACCGCTCCCATTCACCGGCCAATGGTCTGCTCCACCCGATCGAGGATCGCTTCGGCGACTTCGCGCTTCGACTGGAGCGGCAGGATCTGGCGGGTACCGTCGCGGCCCAGCAGCGCGACGCGATTGGTGTCCTTCTCGAATCCCGCGCCAGGCTCGAGCGCATCGTTGACTACGATCAGATCGAGTCCCTTTCGCTCCAGCTTGGCCAGGCCCTTGGCCAACGCGTCTCCGGTCTCCAGGGCAAAGCCGACCATGAGACTGCCAGGCTTCCGCACTCCTCGAGTGGAATCGAGCACGTCACCGGTCGGCTCCATGGGAATGGCCAGGGCACCGTCTACCCGAGGCCGCTTGGCATCGTTGGGACTGCTGGGACGAAAATCAGCCGGCGCGGCCGCCATGATCAGCACGTCGGCTTTGGGCAGCTCCGCCCGCACCGCCTGCTCCATCTCCAGCGTGGTCTCCACCCGGCGCACTACCACTCCGATCGGATCCTGCAGCGCGACGGGGCCGCTGATCAGGACCACGTCGGCTCCTCGCTCCCACGCCGCCTCGGCCACACGGTACCCCATTTTGCCGCTCGAACGGTTGGTGACGACTCGAACCGGATCGATCGACTCACGGGTCGGACCGGCAGTAACGATCACCTTCCGTCCGGCGAGGTTCCCGCCACGGAGAAGGCGGGCGGCATGAGCGATGATGGTCTCGGGCTCGCTCATCCGGCCAGGCCGCTCCGAAGGGCCTTCGGCCAGGGCGCCGATCTCCGGGCCCACCACAGCCACTCCGGCTGAGCACAATTTCTTCAGGTTCGCCTGCGTCTCCGACCGGGCGTACATCTCGTCGTTCATGGCCGGGGCCAGAAGCAGAGGCGCTGTTCGAGCCAAAAGCAGCGTGGTCAGGATGTCGTCGGCCAGACCTTGAGCGGCTCGGGCGATGAGGTGAGCGGTGGCCGGCGCCACAATGATCAGGTCGGCGGTCTGGCTCAGCTGGATATGCGCGAGCGCCCTGCCCCGCTCCCAGAGGGAGCTCAGAACAGGGCGCCCGGTGAGCGCCTCGAAAGTGACCGGACCGACAAACTCCCCTGCCCCTTTGGTCAGTACTACCTCGACCTCAGCACCGGCTTCAATCAGGCGCCGGACAAGGATGCAGCTCTTATAGCTGGCGATACCGCCGGACACGCCGAGTACGACGCGTCGGCCGGCCCACACGGTCACGCCTCTGAGCGGCGGCGGCGAAGGAGCTTGTAATTCAGCTCGCCGTCGACGAGCTCCTGCATGGCCTTGGTGGTCAGCTTCTCGTTGGACCGGGCCTGGTGGTCCTTGGGGAACTCGTTCAGATAGCGGGCAAACTTCGCGGCAACCAGAACGCCGAGGTACTTGTTGCCCGCCTGCTTGGCCACTTCGCTGGGGGTGATGATTCTCATTACGTCTCCTTGTTTGTTAGTCCTCGGGCGCCAGTCGTCAGTCGTCAGCGCTCAGCCGTTTAGGAACGGGCTTCTTGGGCAGCTCTGGAGACTGGCGACTCGCGACTGGCGACTTCTTCCCAATCTTCTCCGCCGCCTTCACCACGTCCTGCCTGAGCTTCTCGATAAAGTCCGGCAGGGTATCCTGTCGGGCCACCCGCCAGGATTCCGCCTCCAGAATCGCGGCAACCTGGGCGACGGCGACGACCAGATCTTCGTTGTAGATGGCGTAGTCGTATTCCGCAATCGCCACCAGCTCGTCTGCCGCCCGGTAGATCCGCGTCCGCATCAGCTCGGGATCTTCGGTCTTCCGTCCGGTCAGCCGATCTACCAGGGCCTCGGCCGAGGGCGGCAGCACGAAGAGCAGAAGGGCGTTCGGAAAGTTTTTCCGGATCTGCCGGGCGCCTTCGATCTCCACGTCGAGCACCGCATTCCGACCACTGGCAAAAATTCGTTCGATCTCACTCTTGAGCGTTCCGTAGAGCTCGCCGCCATAGGTGGCCCACTCCAGAAACTCTCCCTGATCCCGCCGGCGGATGAACTCGTCGCGGGAGAGGAAGTGGTAGTCCACGCCGTCCCGCTCATCAGGGCGCTTGGGGCGGGTGGTTGCCGAGACGGAGTAGCCAAGATCCTCCCGGCCCTGCAACAGCATCTTGGCGATCGTGGTTTTCCCGCCACCCGACGGAGCAGAGAGCACCAGGAAAAACGGCTTCACTCGAGATTCTCGAGCTGTTCCCGGAACTTCTCCAACTCGCCCTTCATCGCCACGACGCGCTGAGCGATCTCCGCATCACCGGCCTTGGAGCCCATCGTGTTCACCTCGCGCCCGAGTTCCTGCGCCAGGAATCCGAGCCGCTTTCCGATGGGCTCATCGCTGGCCAGCGCCTCACGCACCGCTGCAGCGTGAGCCTTGAACCGCACCAGCTCCTCGGTGATGTCCAGCTTGTCGGCCAGGAACGCGAGCTCCTGGGCCAACCGCTCCTCATCCACCGACCTGCCGTCGAGCAGCTGGGCCACTGCCCCGCGGAGCCGGTCGCGTTCCCGCACCAGCCGTTCAGGCGCTCGGGCGGCGATGTGGTGCGCGCCCTGCTCCAACAGATCCAGCCGGTGGCGGAGCTCGGCGGTCAACGCGGCGCCTTCGCGAGCCCGCATGGCCCTGCAGTCCTGGCCGGCTCGGGCAACCACCGGCTCGACCTCGCTCCACGGCACCTCGACCGCGCCGTTGCTGCCGTGGGTCAGCACGTCGGGTTGCCGGGCCACCAGCTCGACCGTCACTTCACCGCCCAGACCCAGGACCGACTGCATTTCCCGAAGCCGATCGGCCACCAGCCGAGCCCGCTCGAGGTCGAGGCCAAATTCGGGATCCGCTTCCAGGTTCTCGGCCCAGCGCGCCTGCACCGTGACGTGGCCCCGGTCGAAGTCGCGTCGCAAGCGATCGCGCACGTCCACCTCGAGGGCGCTGAGATCGCCGGGCAGCTTTGCCGAAAGATTGAAGTAGCGGTGGTTCACGGTTCGGATCTCGACCCGAAGCCGACGTCCGGCCACCGGGCCTTCCGCAGCGCCGAAGCCCGTCATGCTGTACGGCAAGCGTCCTCCCAGGAACCGGAATAGCCCGGGAATTTAGCCGAGCTAGGAGCTAGGAGCTAGGAGCTAGGAGCTAGGAGCTAGGAGCTAGGAGCTAGGAGCTTGGTGGTGACGCGCTTCCAGTTGGAAGCTCCCAGCTCCCAGCGCCTAGCTCCCAGCCCACCTGGCACAGCATCTGCCCTGAACGACCCGCCTTTTTGGCCCCCAGACCGACGTTCCGAGGTATTGCCGTGACCGCTCACCGGACCATTCCATCCCATCTGCTCAGGACCAGCCTGACGCTCTGCCTCAGCGCGCTCCTGACCGCAGCCGCCCAGGGGCAGACCGTCACCTCCGCCGCGGCCCGGGTTGCCGTCCCGGCTGCGCCCGGCAAGGCCAACCCGGTCTGGACCCTCAAACTGAAGCAGGACCTCCGCTGGCAGCAGGTTACGCCGGCGGGAACGCTGCTCATCTCCACCGATGAGGCCTTGACCGGGATCGACATCGATCGGGGTCAGGTGCTCTGGGAGAAGCCAGAGCTGGGGGGCCTACCTCAGGACAGCCTTCGGATTGTTGAAGGCTCGATCCTCATGGAAGCGGCTCGCCCGGGCCTGTTGCTGATCTTCGATCCGGTGACCGGCTCCGTGGTCTTCGACTCCCGCCGGCTGGAGCTGGCGGATGTCATCACCCGACGCGTTCTGCCACAGACCGGCACGCTTCTGGTGCATGGCCGGCGACAGGCCGGCCCGCCAGTGGTTGCCCTGTTCGACCTGGTGAGCGGAGATCAGCGCTGGGCCAGCGAATCGCTGTTCGTTCAGACCGAGCCCAAGAAGAAGGGGCTCGGCGGACTGATGCAGGGTCTGGTGCAGAAGGTCTCTGAGGCCACAGCACTGGAGGTATTGCAAGCTGGACCGGACATGATCGTGGTGCACACCCTCATGGGTCTTCGGGCGCTCGATGCGCGGACCGGAGAGATCCGCTGGTCTGCCGCACTTCCCACGGCCCGGCCCGGCAATCCAGCCAAGCACGTGCGGCTCTACCCGTCGATCGACAAGAAGGACCGCATCTATGTGAGCTTTGACGATCGGTTGATGGCCTATCGCTTGAGCGATGGCAAACCACTCTGGCCTCAGCCCGCCACGGTGAACGGGTGGATTCATGACATCGTGCAGCACCCCGCGGGGATCATCATTCTCCCCGAAGCGGCACCGGAGGGAGAGCTCTCCGGCAGCCGAACGGTATCCAATGGAGTGGTACAGACTGGCCTCAATGTGGCCCGCTACGAGGACGGAAAAACCATCGCCGCAAAGCCGGTCAAGATGCGGGGCAATGTCACCGATGCGCTCACGACGGGCGAGTCTGCAGTCCTTGCAGTCGATGCCGATTCCAAGACGTTCGTCAATGTGCTCGATGTCGCGACCGCGACACTGCGCCTCAAGAAGGACGTCAAAATCAAAGGCCAGCTGGACTATGCCGAGCTGAGCCGGTCGGGTTTGCTCTACGTGACTCGGCCGGACGCGACCACCAATGGCGAGGTGAACTTCATCGACCTGAACACCGGCGAGCGGGGATACAAGGATGCGATCGAGAGTGGAAAGCCGATGAGCTCGACCGGGTACAACGCCGACCGTTACCGG
>DASUVR010000228.1:0-13462 GCA_036378855.1 Gemmatimonadales bacterium
GATCTGGCCGCCGCCCTGCCGGCCGCGGTGCGCGCCAGGCCAGGGAAAGAAGGTGAGCAGAGAGCCGGGGCGTCCGATCTCGTCGCCGTAGTAGAAGTGATAGCTCCCCGGATCGTCGAAGTTCACCGTGAGCTTCACCAGCCGAAGTCCCAGAACCCCGGCGTAGAAGTCCAGATTTCGCTGTGGGTCACCGGCAATCGCGGTGATGTGATGGATCGGCACAGTAAAGAGTCCTCTCGCTGAATGCTGGCGGTCGGCAAAGTCGCTATCATCACGCCATGCCGGAAGCTACACCCACGGAATCAAAGACGTCGAGCGCCGCATCATCCAGCGGCTACGCTCCCACGCTGGGGCTGTTCTCGGCCACCATGATGGTGGTGGGCGGAATCATCGGATCCGGGATTTTTCTCAACCCCGCCATCGTTGCGGCCCGGGTCGGGACCACCGCGTTGACGCTGGTAGCATGGATCCTGGGTGGTGTAGTTGCCCTGATTGGAGCACTGGTCTATGCCGAGCTGGGAGCATGGCGGCCGGTAGCGGGTGGGGGATACGTCTACCTGCGCGACGGTTATGGTCCACTCCCCGCCTTTCTTTACGCCTGGACGCTGCTACTGGTGATCGCCACAGGGGCAATCGCTGCAGTGGCAGTGACCTTTGCCAACTACGCGGCGGCTTTGCTGGGCTGGAGTGCCGGAGCGAGGGTACCTCTGGCCGTGGCGGCCATCATTACGCTGTCGGCAGTGAATTACCTGGGAGTCAAGCCTGGCGCGCTCACGCAGAACGTGCTCACCGTACTCAAGCTCGCAGCGCTGGTGTTGTTGATCGTAGCGGGTCTCACGGTTTCAGCTGCTACCGGAGGCGCAGAGTTGGAACCGCTCCAGCCGCGCAATACCGCCCTGATGCTGGGAGCAGCCCTGGTTCCGGTGTTGTTCGCGTTTGGCGGCTGGCAACAGACCAACTTCATCGCGGAAGAGCTGATCGAGCCAGAGCGGAATCTGCCGCGGGCCCTGATCGCCGGCGTCAGCATCGTGGTCGCGGTGTACCTGATGGCCAACCTGGCCTATCTCAGAACTCTCGGTATCAGCGGTTTGGCGCAGAGTAACGCGCCGGCAGCCGACGCCATGAGCGCAAGGTTCGGCTCGGTCGGCGGCACCATCATCGCCGCCGGTATCGCCATCTCCAGCTTCGGCTTCCTGAATCTCGTCATTCTGGTCTCGCCCCGAGTCTACCGGACAATGGCGAGCGACGGCCTCTTCTTTCCCAGCCTGGCGCGTCTCCACCCCAAATACCGGACGCCGGCAGCCGCCATCGTTTTTCAGGGAGTCTGGGCCATTCTGCTGACCCTGACCGGGCATTATGGAGACCTGCTCGACTACGTGGTCTTCGGCGACTGGATCTTCTTCGGCGCAACTGCGGCGACGCTCTTCGTTTTTCGCGCCCGGGCCCGGCGCAGCCTGGAGCCGCTGCAGATCCGATTCAGGATGCCCGGCTACCCCGCGGCGCCTCTGATCTTCATACTGGCGGCGGCATACGTTGTCGTCGGGTCGATCGCGTCGAATCCGGGGAATGCAGTGAAGGGAGCTACGCTCATCGCGCTGGGGATTCCGGTCTATCTGTTTTGGAAGAGGAAGACCCGCTAGAGGCGGCGATTTCCTCAGCCGCTTCTTCGTCATCGAGGTATTCGGCCCGATACATCTGAATGAGCTCGAAGAAGTAGGAGATCGCCAGAGGGCCGATGATCAACCCCAGGAGGCCGAAATACTGGATGCCGGCAAACGCCCCGATGATGGTGATGAACGGATGGATTCTGGCCCAGCGGCGGAACACCATGGGTCGAATCACATTGTCCACGTTTCCCACCACCAGAATGCCCCACAGGGCCAACGCGATGGCTCGGCCGTAGCTCCCCTCCAGTCCCAATGCGAGAGCGCCTGGCCCCCACACCAATCCGCTTCCCACCACCGGCAGAATGGCCAACACCACGGTGACCACGCCCCAGAACAGGGCGTTGGAAATACCGGTAGCCCAGAACGCGAGTCCCACTAAAACCCCCTGCACCGTTGCCGTCAGACCGGTCCCGATCAGGGTGGAAAAGGTGACATTCCGGAAGCGATCTCGCAGAATCTCGGTGTTGTTCCGGGAGAAGGGGATGAATGGCTGGACCTGTTTCCAGGCCGTGCTAGGCTCCAGGAGGAGATAGTAGAGGCCGAAGAAAGTGATAGTCAGCTGGATGCCGAGCCGGGTTGCGGTGCCAACCAGACCGAGCGCGCTGGTGCCGATGAAAGAGACTACCCGTGACCCAAGAGTCTCGAGCTGCGCTCCCACGTCGTACGGGCCTATCCTGAGCTCCCGAATGCGGGCCAGCAGCGGGCTTTGGATGACTCCCGAGGCCATGTCCTGCGCTTCACCGGCAATGATTCCCAGAAAGGAGACTCCTGGCCCGAGGATCAGGATCACTCCGAGCAACACCACCAGCGCCGCCGCAATGCGCGGTTTGGTCCGCCGGGCAAGCCACCGATGTAGTGGTGCCAACAAGACATACAGCACCGGCGCGCCCAGCAGCCCGGTAATGAAGGGCCACAGGGTCCAGACCAGCCCTATTCCCAGAACGAAGATCAGGAGCGCAGCCCGGTCGCGCTTGCTGTCCAGAAACGCCATGGCGGAAGAGTAGGGACGCGGGGTACCCTCCGCCAGCAGGGTGGTCTTGCCGTCCTCGACCGGGGTCCGGCCGGGATGTATCTTCGAGGGTCCGGACTCAACCCTGCGCAGGACTCGTGGTCTCGATCATCCAGCTACTCAACCGACCCTCCCTCATCGGCATCGCGGCCCTGGCCGCGGGGCTCATCCTGTTGTTCCTGCTCTGGCGTGAAGGCCGCAAGCGGCGTCGGGCCCAGCGGTTGAGCGACGAGCTGCGGAGTCAGCTGCAGACCGTGACCGCCACCATGCGGGAAGGGGTCATTGCCTATGACATGGACCGGAAGCTTCGGTTCGTGAACCCCGCCTTTGAGCGGTTAACCGGGTATTCGGATGAAGAGCTGCGGGACCAGGAGTTCCTGCAGTACATCCATCCGGACGACCGTCCCGCCATCATCGCGGAATGGGATCGGCTGTCGCAGGGTGGAGCGCTCAGAGACCAGGAGTACCGGGTGGTGACCCGCACCGGGCAAATTCGCTGGTGCTCCAGCGGCTGGGAGCCGATGCGGGACGAGACCGGCCGTCAGATCGGCTATCTCGGCACCGAGTTCGATATCACCGAGCGGAAGGTGGCGGAGGAGGAGATGCGACTCGACACCGAGCTGTTCCAGGCGGTGCTCGAGGTCGAGCAGGCGGTCAGCGCGGCCGGACTCGATTCCGAGACCGTGATGCGGGTAATCGCGGAGCGGAGTAAGACGCTCACCAACGCGAGCGGTGCCGTCATCGAGGGAGTGGAAGGGGACGAGGTCGTGCCGCTGCTGCGCATCGGCAGCGAGGCACCCCGGCTCAAGCTGGACGGGAGTCTGTCCGGGCTTGGTGTGCGGACCGGCGAGCTGCAGCGCACTGACGACGCCTACAATGATCCCCGAGTTCGCCACCAGGCGTATCGCGATCTCGGGATCCGCTCGTTGCTCGTGGTTCCGTTGCGGCATGAACAACGCATTCTAGGTCTGCTGAAGGTCGTTTCACCCGAGCCCAACGCTTTCACCGACCGGGACGCCAAGGCGCTGCGGTTGCTGGGTGGCCTGATGGGGGCCGCGCTGGGTCATGCCGAGGCGTACGAGGGACGGCAGGCCCGATTGGAGGAGCGTACCCGCGCGCTCCAGGAAAGCGAGCAGCGGTTCAAACAGCTGATCGACGTTGCCCAGGAGGGCATCTGGGTAGCCGATGACCACGGCATTCTCACCTACGTCAACCAGCGCATGGCCGATCTCCTGGGGTACGCCAACGGCAGCATGCTGGGTCGTCAGGTCTACGACTTCATCGAAGCCGATTCTCGCTCCGGGGCCAAGCATACACTGAGCCGGCGGGGAGCTCGGCCAGGCACGAGTCAGGACCTGCGCTTTCGCAGGCGCGACGGCACCCAGCTCTGGGGCCTGGTGTCGTCCAGCCCAATACTGGGCAAGGATGGCGCCCTGGTGGGCACTGTCGGCATGGTCACCGATATCACCGAACGGAAGCGCGCAGAGGATCAGCTCCGCCGGACGGCCGACCGTCTGGCCATGCTGCATGACATCGATCAGGCCATCGTATCGGCGCAATCTCTTCCGGAGATCGGTCGCGCGGCGCTGGGCCGGATGCGCCGGATGATTCCCTGCCAGCAATGCTCGGTCGCGCTGTTTGACTTTTCCACCAGAGAAGCCCAGATGATCGCCGGATTTTCGGCCGGCTCTCAGCTCCAGCCCGCTCCGGCCCCGCTGGCTGATTTCGCCTCGAGCGATACCCTGCGGAGCGGATCAGTCCGCTACGTGGAAGATCTCTCGACGGTGGACGACAGTCCTCCGTTCCACCGTCAGCTTCTGGCCGGCGGCATGCGTTCGGTGCTCTCAGTCCCCCTTCTGGTGGAAGGGGAGGCCATTGGCGAGATCACGATGGCATCGGGAACACCAGCCGGGTTCACGGCCGAGCACCGCGACATCGCCCTGGAAGTGGCTGCGCCACTCGCAATCGCCATTCGGCACGCTCACCTGCGAGAGGAGTTGGCGCGGCAGACCGGAGAGCTGGAGCGAAGGGTGGCCGAACGCAGCGCCGCGGTTCGCGCGGCGACGGCAGAGCTGGAGACCGTGCTCTACTCCGTCTCCCATGACCTGCGGGGGCCGCTTCGCCAGCTCCTGGGCTTTTCGAAGCTGCTGATGGAGGAGTCCGCACCGGAGCTGGAGTCGTCGGCGGTTCACTACGCTCAACAGATCCACCAGGCCGCGAACAACCTGGCGAGCCTGGTGGACGACCTGGTCAATGTCTCGCGTATCGGTCGGCAGGATCTGCTTCGCCGACCGGTCAACCTGACCCCGCTGGTCGAGGATGTGGTCGGACAACTTCGGAGCCAGACCAACGGCAGGGTAATCGATTGGCAGATCGAAGAGTTGCCCAAGGTCGAGGGTGACAGCGCCCTGATCAAGCTGGCGCTGCACAACCTGCTCTCCAATGCCGTCAAATTCACCCGACCCCGACCGGATGCAGTCATCCGAATCAGACCGGTCGAATTCGATGGCCAGGTCGGCCTGGCCATCGAGGACAATGGAGTAGGGTTCAAGATGACCTACGCCGGGAAGCTATTCGGGATCTTTCAGCGGCTTCATCGAGCGGATGAGTTCGAGGGCAACGGAGCGGGCCTGGCCGTGGTGCAGCGCATCGCCCACAAACACGGGGGCCGGGTCTGGGCCGAGGCCGAGCCTGAGCGCGGGGCGACATTTTATTTGACGCTGGGCAGCGGAGATGCCGGGGAGCGAGGAGGCGGAATTCCATCGGATGCAACCGACTAGCCCGGGCATGAAGCCTGTCTCTGAGAAACCCCTTCCCCGCAACCCGCCTTCCACCGTTCCGCCCGCAGTCGACATTCTCGTGGTCGAGGACAGCCCGCTCGAGGTGGAGCTCACCGTCCGGCCACTGCGTGAGCTCGGGAGTGACACGGAGATCGCGGTGGCTCGAGACGGCGAAGAAGCGCTCGACTTTCTTTTCGGTCGAGCCGGGTATCGCAGCCGCACTGGTGCGGCGCCTCCCCGGTTGATCCTGCTCAGTCTGAAGCTGCCCAAGCTGGACGGTCTGGAAGTACTTCGAGCCGTTCGCACCAACAGCCGAACCAGCACGGCGCCGGTGGTTGTTCTAACCGCTTCGGACGACCCTCGCGAGCTGGCCCAGTGTTATCAGCTGGGCGCCAACAGCTGTGTCCAGAAGCCGGTCCAGTTCGAGGACCTGCGCTCCGTGCTCCAGAGCATTGCCCGATATTGGTTGGGGCTGAATCAGCCGCCTCCCGGACCCGCTGTGCCCTTGCAATAACCCGCCTGCAACTTTTGAGAGATTTCCGGCGTCTGTGGACACGACCCGGCTATCAACTGTCGCCCTGCTTTGAGGAACTTTCGTGCCGCCACTCCTTCTCCGCGCCGTGCTTCTCCTGGGCTCTATCGCCCTGATCCAGCCGCCAGATCCGCTGGTGGCCCAGAAAACCACACCGGTGGCCCTCGACATTCCCTTTCAACGATTCGTTTTGCCCAACGGGCTGACCCTGCTCGTTCACGAGGATCACAAGGCGCCGATCGTAGCGGTGAATGTGTGGTATCACGTCGGGTCCAAGAACGAGCGGCCGGGGCGCACCGGTTTTGCTCATCTATTCGAACACCTGATGTTCAACGGGAGCGAGAACTACGACAAGGATTTCTTCGGACCGCTGGAGCAGGCCGGCGCCACCGACATGAACGGCACCACCAACGAGGACCGGACCAATTACTTCGAGAACGTCCCCACCAATGCGTTGGACCTCGTCCTCTGGATGGAGTCCGATCGCATGGGACATCTCACCGGCGCTATCAGCCAACCCAAGCTCGACGAGCAGCGCGGGGTGGTTCAGAACGAGAAGCGGCAGGGAGAAAACGAGCCCTACGGGAAGGTCTGGGACTTCCTCACTCCCAAGCTGTATCCTGCCAACCATCCCTATTCCTGGACCACCATCGGATCGATGGAAGACCTCGATGCCGCCAAGCTGCCCGACGTAAAAGATTGGTTTGCCACGTACTACGGAGCGGCCAACGCCGTAGTCGTGGTCGCGGGCGATATCGACGTGCAGACCGCCAAACAGAAAGTCGAACACTACTTCGGTGATATCCCGTCAGGTCCTCCGGTGGCCCGGCAGCAGGCCTGGATCGCCAAGCGGACCGGCAGTCAACGGGGCGTGATGCAGGACCGGGTGCCCCAGGCGCGGGTTTACAAGGTTTGGAACGTCCCCGGGTGGGGAACTCCAGAAGCCGATTATCTCAACCTGCTGAGTGATGTATTGAGCAGCGGCAAGTCATCTCGGCTCTACAAGCGTCTCGTGTATGACGATCAGACGGCCACCGACGTTTCGGCGTATGTCGATATGCGGGAAATTGGAGGACTCTTCGTCATCGAGGCAACCGCTCGCCCTGGCGTCGAGCTGGCGCGGGTGGAGAAGGCAGTGGACGAGGAGATGCGCCGCCTGCTGGCGGGCGGACCAACGGCAGCCGAGCTCAGCCGGGTAAAGACGCAATACCGGGCCGGTTTTATTCGCGGGGTAGAGCGGATCGGCGGGTTCGGTGGTAAGTCTGACGTCCTGGCGCAGGGGGAGGTGTTCGGCGGCCGCCCTGATTTTTACAAGGTGAGGCTGAATCGGGTTCGTCACGCCACTGCTGCTGTACTCAGCAGTACGGCCCGGCAGTGGCTCAGCGATGGGGTGTATACCCTCGAGGTTCATCCCTATCCGGAATTCCAAACCGCGTCCGCTGCGGCCGACCGTTCCACGCTTCCGGTACCGGGCACACCGGCAGAGGCAAGGTTTCCCGAGCTGGAGAGGGCCACACTCTCCAATGGACTCAAAATTGTTCTCGCCCGCCGACCGTCCATTCCTCAGGTCCGCTTCGACCTGGTGCTCGACGCCGGCTTTGCCGCGGATAAGTCTGCCATTCCGGGTACCGCGAGCATGACGCTGGCCATGATGGACGAAGGCACTACCCGCCGGAACGCCATTCAGATCAGCGATGAGTTGGCCCAGCTGGGCGCGAACCTGAGCACCGGTTCCCGATTGGATGTCTCCAGCGTGTCCCTCGAAGCGCTGAAGGAGAACCTGGACCCATCACTGGCGGTATATGCCGACGTGGTCCTGCATCCGTCGTTCCCCCGGAAAGATTTCGAGCGGCTGAAGAAACAGAGACTGGCTCAAATCCAGCAAGAAAAAGCGGACCCGGTAGGATTGGCGCTCCGGGTTTTCCCCGGGCTCCTGTATGGGCCAGGTCACCCTTACGCGAATCCCTGGACTGGGTCGGGCACCGAAGAATCCACCAGCCGGCTCAAGCGGGAAGATTTGATCCGGTTCCACGACACCTGGTTCAAGCCGAACCATGCGACGATGGTCGTGGTGGGCGCCGCTACGATGGCGGAGATCCGGCCCCGGCTCGAGCGGCTGTTCGCCGGCTGGAAGCCGGGTGATGTGCCGGCCAAGTCGATCGCGACCGTAGAACAGCAGCCCCGCCCGCTGGTCTATTTGATGGACCGGCCCGGGTCACTTCAATCGGTAATCATCGCCGGCAACCTCGCGCCGCCCAAGGCGAACCCCAATGAGGTTGCGATCCAGACCATGAATGGCGTACTGGGCAGCGACTTCAGCTCGCGGGTCAACATGAATCTGCGGGAAGACAAGCATTGGGCCTACGGCGCTTATACCTTCTTTCGGGACGCTCGTGGTCAGCGGCCATTCATCGCCTATGCCCCGGTCCAGACCGACAAGACCAAGGAGGCGGTCGTCGAGCTCGACAAGGAGCTAAGGGGCATCGTGAAAGACCGGCCGATCGAGCCGGCCGAGCTCTCGCGAGCCCAAGCCTCACTCACGCTGACGCTCCCCGGCTCGTGGGAAACCATGGGAGCGTTGTCGGGCGCGATCACCGATATCCTTAGCTACGGCCTGGACGACCGCTACTATGATACCTTCGCCCAGAAGGTGCGATCGCAGACCATCCAGAGCCTGACGCAAGTGGCGGCTGAGGTGGTCCACCCTGACCAGCTGATCTGGGTCATCGTGGGCGACCGCTCGAAAATCGAGCCCGGAATCCGGGAGCTGAAGCTGGGCGAGATCCGGCTGATCGACAGCAACGGAAAGCCGCTGACTTAAAGGCTGACCCAAAACTCAGATGGAGTAGACAATGCCAACCAGTAGTGCCAGTGCGGTATGGGAAGGTGTGTTGCGGAGCGGGCGGGGTCATTTCAAGGCGGGCTCCGGCGCCTTCGAAGGTGATTATTCCTTTGCCACCAGATTCGAGAATGCCCGGGGTACCAACCCCGAAGAGCTGATTGCTGCAGCTCACGCAGCGTGCCTGAGCATGGCGCTATCGGCTGGCCTGGAGAAAGGCGGAACCCCCGCTACCCGGATCAGCACGAAAGCATCGTGCACCGTCGACAAGGCGGGAGAGGGGTTCAAAATCACGCGGGTGCGCTTGGAGGTCCGCGGCAAGGTAGCGGGCCTGGATCAGGCCGGGTTCGCTAAAGCCGCGGAAGCCGCCAAGAACGGCTGCCCCGTCTCCACCGCATTGCAGGGCAACGTCCAGATGGAACTCGACGCTAAACTCGAATAGAGCAAGGTGGTATTCTGTATATTGTATACAAAATACTTTATCCGAGAGGTCTGCGGTGCTAGGTCGTAAACCCCTCAGAGATCAGGCTTACCAGGAAATCCTCGAGCGAGTTCACCGAGGCGACCTGGCCCCGGGTTCCCGGGTCAGGGACACCTCACTGGCCGGTCAGCTGGGAATCAGCCGTACCCCGATTCGCGAAGCTTTGCTTCGGCTGTCCCGCGAAGGAGTCCTGGCTGCCGATATCGGCCGAGGCTTCAGCGTCTGCCGTCTGGATGCGACGGAGATGCGGGAGAGCGGCGCCATCCTCAGCGCTCTCGAGGTGCTGGCGCTCCAAACATCGCCCGACCCTACGCCCGAGCGGCTAGGCCGGCTGACCGAGATAGATCGGGGGCTGGCCTCGATTCGAAGCGATGTGGACCGGACGGTAGGTCTGGAGGAGGAATGGCACCGGACACTCCTGCTGGGGTGCCCCAACCACCGGCTTCGCGACATGATCGACAACCTCTGGCAGGTGCCGCGACGGTACATCCGGGTTTATCTGCGAGAGGCCGGCAGAGTGAGCTTGTCGACCCAACATCATGCCCGCATCATCGAAGCAGTGAGGCGAAACGACCGTACCGCTGCCGCAGAGAGGCTGGCGAACCACTGGGAGCGGGGAATCGAGGAGCTGGGCTCATGGCTGGAACGATAGCGACCGATCTGGCTCCCGACATAATGCGCTGGCGCCACGACACTCCGGGCTGTTCTCGAGTGGCCCACCTGAACAACGCTGGGGCGGCACTGGCGCCCAGTGTTGTCCGCAAGGCGATCGACGAGCATCTCGACTTGGAGAGCGAGATCGGCGGCTACGAAGCAGCCGAGCTGCGCGCGGGAGAGGTGCGGGAGGTATATGGGGCCGTAGGCAGGCTGATGGGAGCGAGAGGCGAGAACCTGGCGCTGGTGCAGAACTCCACCGTGGCCTTTGCTCAGGCAATCAGCGCGTTCGACCTCGGACCTGAGGACAGCATTCTCACCAGCCAGGATGACTACGCTTCCAACCAGATCATGTATCTGTCCCTGGCGCAGAGAAGGGGAGTAGGCATCGTTCGCGCGCCCGATGCTCCCGAAGGAGGGATCGATCCTGAGGAGGTGCGTCGTCTGGTGGCACGTCAGCGGCCAACCCTGGTTGCCCTGACCTGGATTCCGACCAACTCGGGTCTGGTTCAGCCCGCGGAGCGTGTAGGTGAGATATGCCGGGCCGCCGAGATCCCGTACCTGGTGGATGCTTGCCAGGCTGTAGGGCAAATGCCGATCGACGTCAACCGTCTGGGCTGCGACTTCCTTTCGGGAACGGCTCGCAAATTCGTCCGGGGACCGAGGGGTCTCGGCTTCCTTTATATATCGGATCGGATGCTGGGTCGGGACGCCCATCCACTCCTGATCGATATGCACGGAGCCACCTGGACCGAGCGCGACTCCTTCGAACTCACTCCAGACGCCCGGCGCTTCGAGACCTGGGAATTCGCCTACGCTCTCATGTTCGGCCTTGGCGCCGCCGCCCAATACGCACTCGATGTGGGTCTGGAAACGGCTCGCGACCGCAGCCGGGGTCTTGCGGCCTATGTTCGCGAGCGTCTTGCCGATCTCCCCGGTGTCCGGGTGCTCGATCGAGGAAAGGAGCTCTGTGCTATTGCCACGGCGGAGATCGAAGGATGGCACTCGAAGGACGTGAAACTGGCACTCCGGCGGCGGGGCATCAACACCAGCTCGCCCGAGCGGGAGGACGCGGTGATCGACATGGACTCGAAACAGGTGACGTCGGCGCTGCGGATCTCGCCCCACTACTACAACACCAGGGAAGAGATCGACTCGGCGGTCGAGGCCCTGAGCGAAGTCCTGGCGGAGGGCTCCCAGTCTTAGCCTG
This sequence comes from Gemmatimonadales bacterium, assembly GCA_036378855.1. Classification (GTDB taxonomy): domain Bacteria; phylum Gemmatimonadota; class Gemmatimonadetes; order Gemmatimonadales; family GWC2-71-9; genus CAVVWJ01. The sequence continues at coordinate 11,173 of DASUVR010000228.1, forward strand.
AGGCCTTCTCCCGGCTGTCTGTCCGGACAGCGTCCTTCAGAACCGGCTCCAGAACCCGCCACATCGTTTCCGCCATCCGGCGCTGACCCTCGGCTGTAGGGTGCACCCCGTCTGCCTGATTCAACGAACTGATTCCACCCACCCCTTCGAGCAGAAAGGGAACCAGCGTGGCGCCATGGGCTCGAGCCAGCTGGGGGTAGATGGCCTCGAACTGCTGACTGTACGCGCGGCCGTAATTGGGAGGAATCTTCATTCCCGCCAGCACCAGCTTAGCGTTCGGCTGCAGATGGTGAGCCCTGGTCAGAATGGCATCGATGTTGGACCGCAGGGAATCAGCCGGTAATCCCCTCAGGCCATCGTTTGCGCCGGTTTCGATCACCAGCACCGCCACGGGTTGCTGCAGGAGCCAGTCTACCCTTCTCAGCGCACCCGCGGAGGTCTCACCGCTCACCCCGGCATTGATCACCCGGTACGAGAGCCCAGCCGCTTCGATCTTCTGCTGAATCAACGCGGGATATGCCTTGGCGGGGTCGATACCGTAACCTGCGGTGAGGCTGGTTCCCAGGAAGAGAACGGTCGGGCGTTCGGAGCTGTTGTCTGGCGGGTTCGTGGCTGGTTGGTCCCTCGGCTGCGACTCGCAACTCGCGACGGCCGCGAGCACGCCGGACAGCAGGAAGTGTCTGAGTATCATTCGTGAATGTCTGATGCCATTCTGCGCTGCCGATCGCTGAGCCGAACCTACCGCTCGGGCAGCCGTGATCTCGCTGTGCTGAAGGATATCACCTTCGATGTGTCGCCGGGCGAATTTCTGGCGATCCTGGGCCCGTCGGGCAGCGGGAAAACGACGCTGCTCGGGCTGTTGGCAGGCCTGGACCTGCCCACCAGCGGCATGGTGCAGCTCGACGGGGAGAATCTGGGTTCGATGACCGAAGATGAGCGAGCCAGGCTACGGGTGGAGAAGATCGGATTTGTCTTTCAATCCTTTCAACTCATGCCCACCCTGACCGCTCAGGAGAATGTGCAGGTCCCGCTCGAGCTGAGGGGCCAATCAGAGGCGCGCACTCGAGCGCGCGACTTGTTGACCCAGGTGGGGCTCAGCGGGCGGGAGCACCATTACCCGGCTCAGCTCTCCGGTGGCGAGCAGCAGAGAGTGGCTCTGGCGCGGGCATTCAGCACCCGCCCGAAAGTTCTCTTTGCCGACGAGCCGACCGGAAACCTGGACGCCAGCACCGGCGGCACCATCATCGAGCTCATGGCTGAGTTGAACCACGATCAGGGAACGACGCTGATCCTGGTCACTCACGATCTCGAGCTCGCTTCGCGGGCTCGCCGGACCATTCGGCTGGCGGATGGCCGCCTCAGCGGAGACACTGCGGCGTGACTGAGCTCGCCTTTCTCTTCCGGATGGCGGGCCGAGAGCTGAGAGCTGCCCGGGGCAGGGCCGCGTTGCTGGCCGGCACCGTGGCCATTGGCGTCTCTGCGCTCGTGGCAATTGCGTCATTCACCGAGAACCTCCGAAGCTCGGTCGACCAGCAGGCGCGCACCCTGCTCGGCGCCGACCTCGCCTTCTCCAGCCGGCAGCCATTCTCCAAGTCGACCGAAGCGGTGTTGGACACGCTTGTCCGGCAAGGCGCCGAGCTGGCACGGCTCACCAACTTTGCCGCAATGGCCTATGCGCCGAAGGGGAGGAGCACCCGATTAGTGCAGGTGGCCGCTGTGTCGGGCAACTATCCGTTTTACGGTGAGATCGCCACTGAACCTGCAGCGGCGTGGCGCGCACTTCAGCTGAACCGCAACGTCATCGTGGATCCCTCGTTGCTGCCGGCGCTCGAAGCGGGAGTGGGTGACACGCTGGCGCTGGGTGACGCTCGGTTTCTGATCAGCGGCACCATTCGCAGTGCTCCCAATCAGGTGGGTTTTCGCTTCGCGCTCGGACCGCGAGTCTATATACCGGCAGCCTCCCTCGAGGCCACTGGTTTGCTGGGATTTGGCGCCCGGGTCCAGTACGAGACCTACGCGAAGCTTCCACCGGGCATGTCGGCGCAGGCGTGGGCCGGCCGCCACCGGTCTCAGCTTACCGCCGAGCGAGTACGGATACGCACCGTTGCGGAGGACCAACGCAACCTGGACGAGGTGCTTTCTCGCCTGGCCGGCTATCTGGGACTGGTCGCCCTGATGGCCTTACTGCTGGCAGGGATCGGAGCGGCCAGTGCCGCGGTGGTCCAGATACGGCAGCGCACCGAATCCATTGCCGTCCTCAAGTGCCTGGGCGCCAGCGGCGGAAAGGTGT
>DASUVR010000229.1:0-12536 GCA_036378855.1 Gemmatimonadales bacterium
GGCTTTCGGCGCTTGTCACTCGGCCCCTGCGGGATCTGGCGGAGAAGACGGCCCGGATAGATCTGGACCGGCTGGACCAAAGCTTTGCCACCGAACGATCCGACGAGATCGGCAGTCTCTCTCGGCTGCTCGCCGCCATGATGGACCGTCTCCGGGCCAGCTCCGTCCGGGTGCGCGAAGCCGAGCGCCGTGCGGCGATCGGCGACCTGGCCCGCCAGGTGAACCACGATATCAAGAACGGCCTGGCGCCCATTCGGAACGTCTTGCGCCATCTAGGCCAGGTGCTGCAGCAGGATCCCGCGGCCCTGCCTGAGGTATTCGAGGCCCGCCGAAGCACTTTGGAATCGAGTGTGGAATATCTCGGCACCCTGGCTCGCAACTATGATCGGCTGGCGCCAGGCATGGAGCGAAAGGCCTGTGACGTCAATGCCATTGTTCAGCAGGTGGTCGGCAACATCAGCCATGATGGAGCCGGAATCAGAACCCAGCTTGCCCCTCAGCAGCCTCTTGCTCTGGCCGATGCGTTGATGGTTCGGCGGATCCTGGAAAACCTCGTAGGGAACGCCCTCGATAGCCTCTCGGGAAAGGCCGATGGCGAGGTCACCGTGTCCACCGAGCACGTGCCCGGCGGTCCCGGACCGGAGCGGGTGAGAATCACGGTGGCGGATACTGGAGTCGGCATGAGCGAGAGCGAGCTGAACCGGGCCTTCGACGATTTCTACACGACAAAGTCCGGAGGGACCGGGCTGGGTCTGTCGATCGTTCGCCGGCTCATCCTGGATCTCGACGGCACCCTCCGAGTGGATACCCAGCCAGGCACCGGCACCCGGGTCGTGGTCGAGCTGCCTCCGGCGCCGGCGAATGAGCCGACATCATGACTCTGGTATTGGTGGTCGACGACATACCCGCGCTCACCGAGCAGTACGCCTACGATCTCAAGCGTCTGGGAGGATACGAAGTCGTGACGGCCATCGAGGGTGGTAAGGCGCTGGAATTGCTCCGCGGCGCCGCGGTTGACTGCATGATCCTCGACCTGGAAATGCCGGGAATGGATGGCTTCGAGGTGCTGCGCCGGCTGGAGCAGCAGGGCAGTGAAGTGCCGGTGATCGTCTATACCGGAACCGGGAACTACGAGCGCTGCATCGCGGCTCTCAAGCTTGGCGCCTACAGCTTCATCGACAAAGCCGAGCCGATGGAGCGGGTGGTGCATGAGGTCGAGACGGTGCTGGAGCGGAAAAGACTCCGGCAGGAGCTGATGGCCTTGGAGCGCCGGCTCGGCATCGAGTCTTCGTTAGTGGGCTCCAGCACCGCCATTCGCGCTCTGCGCGAGGCGATGGGCAGGGTCGCCCGGATTCCGAGCCCCGTGCTGATTCTGGGCGAAAGCGGAACCGGCAAGGAGCTCGTCGCCCGAGATCTGCACCGCTCCGGCCTCCACCCCGACGCGCCTTTCGTCGCGGTCAACAGCGCGGCCTTACCAGAAAATCTGATCGAGAGTGAATTGTTCGGTCACGAGCGCGGTGCGTTCACCGGCGCTACGGCCACCCGAAAGGGCGCCTTCGAGGCTGCCGGGCGCGGCACCCTCTTCCTCGACGAGATCGGAGAGCTGCCGCTCACGGCGCAGGCAAAGCTCCTCCGCGTACTGGAGAATCGGGAGGTAGTCCGCCTGGGAGCGACTCGCCCCATCTCCATAGAAGCCAGAATCATTGCCGCCACCAATCGCAACCTGGAGGCCGGGATCTCGGCGGGCCATTTCCGCTCGGATCTTTACTACCGCCTCAACGTTCACCTCCTCAACGTCCCGCCCCTCCGTGACCGGCTCTCCGATATCCCGGAGCTGGCCAATGGCTTCATCAGCGGCATGTGCCGACAGTTTGGCTTGCGGCCCAAGAAGCTGTCGGGCGACGCCGTGGAGGTGTTGCTGGGATACGACTGGAGTCGTAACAACGTACGTGAGCTGCGGAACGCTATCGAGCGCATGATTATCGCGGCCGATGGCGAGGTGCTTCGGCCGGAGCATGTCCCGGCTGATATCCGGGATGAGAGTCGGATTCCCAGCCCAGCCGCCGGAGCCAGAACCCTGCAGGCTCTCCGCACCGAGGCCGAGCGACAGATCGTGGCCACCGCGCTGGAACGAAATCAGTGGCACGTGACTCGAACTGCCGAGGAGCTGGGACTCGCCGACCACGCGAGCTTGCTCAAGATCATGCGTCGGCTGAACCTCCGCCGCGAAGGAAAAGCCGGACCCGAATAACGTGTCCTGCCGGACACATACTCGCCTGGCCGCTGGTGTCCCTCCGGACACACTGTGCCGGCTCTGTTGTTACCTCGTTTTCACTAACTACTTGTCTTTGCAGGACAATCTCGCCCGTCATCCCATCCTCCTCGATCTGGCCACCGGTTTGCCTTTGTCTCCCCGCGGTTGGCCATAACTCACGCGCGTTGCGCCACAATCGAGGAGAGACCCATGTCACGCTACTTTGCCGTTCCCGTCTTCGCCCTTACTGCCATCGTTGCCGCCTGCGGGCGGTCCGATCGCCCGCAGACCACGTCCAGCACGGCGGGCGCAAACCCGCCGGTTGTCTCCGGGGCAACAACCGGAAGCGACAGCATCGGTGGCGCAGTGACCAAGTCGGTCCCGGTCACCTACGCCCGGGCAGAGTCCACCTTCAATGGCGGAAACTACCCTGAGGCCACCCAGCTGTTCACGGCGTACACCGAGAGTCATCCCGACAATGCCTGGGGTTACTACATGCTGGGGATCTCGGCCTGGAAGAATGGAGAGCCTGACCGCGCCCTGACCGCCTTCGACCGGTCCATCGAGCTCGATCCGAATCACCGGAAGAGCCTGTACAACTCCGGACGAGTGTTGCTGGAGATGGGGCGGCCGCAGCAGGCACTCGAGCGGATCGAGAAAGCGTTGAGCCAGGAGCCGGAATCGAGTGAGGGACTTCGTCTTCTGGGAAGGACTCGGTACATCCTGGGTCAGGTAGATGAAGCCATCGAGGCTTATCATCGTGCCCTGGCCATCGATGATCGGGATGTTTGGGCGATGAACAATCTCGGCCTGATCTACATCGACCAGAACCAGCCTGCCGCCGCGCTTCCCCCTCTGGCTCGCGCGGTGCAACTCAGAGGCAATGCCCCGGTTTTCCAGAACAACCTGGGCGTGGCCCTGGAGCGGTCGGGGTATTCCGAGGAGGCGGCGAAGGCCTACGAGTCTGCAGTTCAGGTCGACAGCACCTACCAGAAGGCGGCGGTAGCACTGGCCAGGGTCACCGGCTTGGTACAGGAAAGCGACTCAGTATCGGTGGATCTGGATCAGTTGGCTCAGCAGTTCGAGCAGGAGATCGAAAGCTGGAAAGGGGCCACTGCCGAGATCACCCAGGAGGTTCTCGATTCCACGCCGGTAGCGTCGGATTCATCGACTGCCTCGATCGAGACCAAGGGCGACAGCGTGGAGGGTCCTGAGCACCAAGAGTAAGCCCAAGCGAAGGGGCCGGCCTCAGCCGGCCCCTTCGACTTGCTGCCGTTGCTGCAGCTCGGTATAGTGGCGGCTGAACCCGTTCCGGTGGTCACGCCCGCATTGCTCTTCCCGTTCATCTGTTCGCTGCTAACTGTCCCAGCCGATACTCTCGAGCCTCCTGCCGCCATCGTGGCAGCGGTCACTCGGGCCATAGAGGGAGACAGCGCTGCAGCTCTGGAAAGTCGCTGGAGCACCAGACTCGGCCGGGATTCGACAGACCGTTCCGCTCTGTTTGGCCTCGCCACCTTGCACCGGCTGCGGTACGCCTATCCCGATGCGGAGCGGCTGTACCAGCGGGTGCTCGGCCGGGACTCGCTGGCCGCTGACCCGCTTGATGCGTACTCCCTGTTGGGTTTGGCTCAGGGCCTGGACGCTCAGGGACTGAACGACAAGGCCAAGGCAGCCATCACGCGCGCGCGGGCCGCGGCCCGCCGGGTGGGCGACCCCGGGGCCGAGGGTGAGGCCTTGCTGGTGGTATCGCTGCAGCGGGCATTCGGCGAAGGCATCGAATCCGGACTGGCTACTCTCGATACGGTGGAGCATCTGGTGTCCGGATCCCGCTACGATGTGCATGCCGAGCGCCTTCGGCAGCGCGCGGCCTTGCGAGGGATCCTGGGCCGCCCCGAGGCCAGGTCGGACGCCAGACAGGCGCTTCAGCTGGCGCAGCAGTCCGGATACCGCCGCTTGGTAGGCCAGGCGCTCAAGTCGCTGGCCCAGCTGCTCCAGTTCGAGGGAAAACGGGATTCGTCCATAGCCGTTCTGCTCCAGGCCGAGGAGTGGTATCGCCGGGGTCATGACCGGACTCAGCTCTCGACTACTCTCCTCTGGCACGTCAATGCTCTGCTGGGTCAGGGCGACCTGGGCAAGGCTAATGAGCTGGTGCGGCAGGCTCTGGTCGAGGCACAAACGGCCCACAATCAGTTTGCGGTAGCAGCGGCCTACACCGCGGCCGGTGCGATCGCGACCTCCCTCAACGACTACTCCGCGGCATCTGATGCGTTGGCTCGCTCGATCGCCCTGTTTCGCAGCCTGGGCGATCCGGTAGGCGAGATGAAGGCACGGGACTACCTGGCGGTAACCGCGCTGGCGACGGGAGATCTGGCGGGAGCTCGGAAGCAGACCCTGGAAGTCCTCGACTGGTACCGGCGCACTGGAGAAACCCAGATCGAGTTCTCCGCTCACCGCAACCTCGCGGTGATCGCCATGCACGAAGGAGACTGGACCGCCGCTCAGAAGGCGCTGGACGCTGCCCACGCGCTGGCTCGCCGGCTGAAGCGGCCCCTCTGGGCTGCCGAGCTGAGCTACGACGATGCCCGTCTGGCTCTCTTTCGGGGTGACCTGCCGTCGGCGCAACAATCGCTCACCCGATATCTGGCCACTCTGGATTCGAGCCAACATGTCTTTCGCCATGATGCCCGGGTCCGACTCGCCGACATCTACGCGCGCCGCGGAGACATCCAGCGCGCCGAACGCGAGGCAATGCAGGCCTGGGACGAGCTGGAACGCTGGCGGGCAAGCCTGAGCGACGAGGAGCTTCGGGTTCTTGCCTTTCAGGCCTCGCCCACGGAGATGAATGATCGGGATGCCGAGGTGGTACGCGTGGTCAATGACCTTGCAACCCGGGGACGGGGAGCTGCCGCGTTCGAGCTGGCCGAGCGGCGGCGGGCGCGTGAGCTGGCCGACCAGCTGGCTCAGTCCGCCGCTCTGAATCAGAGCGATCCCTCGCATCCGAGCCCGCTACCGCCTGACCCGTCCGCGACCGCCATGAACGCAGATCAGGCTGCTTCTTCCATCCCCGACGACAGCACCGCCATTCTCGAGTACGTCACCGGCTCGCTGGGAGCACCCACCACGCTGTTTCTGCTGCGCCGCGCAAAGGACGAGGATTTCCTGGTTCTCAGCCTGGCGCCGGCCGATTCACTGGAGGGATCAATCGCCCGGTTCGAGGCCCTGATCCAAAGCGGTGCGGGAGCGGATGCCCTGGCAGCCAGCCTGGGCGAGGCGCTGCTGGCTCCTGCCGTTGCTCGTCTCGATACCGGCGTCCGCCGCCTGGTGATCATTCCCGACGGTCCCCTGCATCGGCTGCCGTTCGATGCCCTGCGATTGAGGGACGGTCGCTATGTGGCGGAGCGGTATGCCGTCAGCACCGCTCCATCAGCCAAGGTGCTCGTTTCGCTCTGGCATCACGATCCGCTCACCAGCCGGCCGATGCGGCTCCTTGCGTTTGGTGACCCTGCCGTGGAGTCCAGGCGAGGTCCTGGCCTGCCTCGTCTCCGCCGATCAGCCGGAGAAGCCCGCTTCGTGGCCCAATACTCGCCCAGTTCCGAAGTCCGATTGCGCGACGAGGCCAGCGCGGCATACCTCAAGCGCGCCGATCTCCGGCCATTTCGGGTGGTCCACTTCGCCACCCACACCCTGGTCGACGAGCACACCGCTGCGCGAACGGCATTGGTCCTCGCACCCGGGGGAGGCGAGAGCGGCTTCGTTGGGCCCGATGAGCTGGCCCGGCTTCGGCTGGACGCCGACCTGGTCGTGCTCTCCTCCTGCCGCTCGGCTGGAGGTGTTGTCATCAATGGAGAGGGTGTTCAGGGATTGATCGCGCCGCTATTCCGGGCCGGCGCCCGGTCGGTTATCGCAACTCAGTGGGAGGTCGGGGACAAGGAAGCCACCCGCTTCATCCAGGCGCTCTATGGACACCTGGCGAAGAATCGGCCGGTGGGAGAGGCGCTCCGGCTGGCCAAACTCGATGCCGTCCGGGCCAGGCGGTCTCCGCACGAGTGGGCGGCTTTCACCGTCGCCGGTGATCCGCTGGTTCAGATACCGCTGCGAGCCCCAGAGTGGTGGCGCCAACCCCGGCTGCTGATCGTCCTGGCGGCGCTGTCAGCCGCCCTGGTGCTGTTCTACTTGCTGCGGACCCGGAGCGCCCGCAGGGAAGAAGCGATGGCGGAACCAGGCGTCGCATCGCGGACCCACCAGCGGTAGCTCGAGCCCGGTGGCAGGAGCTCCGCCGGGAGGGTCAGGCTGGTGTCCGGCGTGAGTTGGGAGAACACAACGCCCCCGTTCCGATCCAACAGCTCCAAACGGTATCGCTGAGTCCCTGGGCTGGCGCGCCAGGAGAACGTCACTGGCTGTGCCGGAGCTACCTCGGAAGGCGGAGTGAGCAGCACCAGAGCTGACCGGCCACCTCTGGTCACATCGCTCTCCCGGTTTCGCATCACCAGTCCCACGCCGACCGCCAATAAGAGCGACGCGGCCAAGGCGAAAGGCATGACGCGCCTGCTGATGCTTCTGACCGTCACCGGCTCCCGTCTGTTGGCTCCGGCCGCCTCCAGCGCTCGAAGCAGCTCGAACTCACGGTGACAGTCCGCGCACCCCATCACATGGTCCAGGGTCTGTAATCGCCGGGCCTCGTCCCCCTGCTTTTGCACCAGCGCAAGCAGCTCCTCCGGCGGAGCACAACCTTGAGCCGGGCCAGTGCGGCGGGCGAGCGCCTGGGCGTAGAGCTCCTGCAGTCGGGCAACACTCATGCGGTCATCTCCCATCCCACACCAAGGCTCTTCAGTCTTTCGCGCAGGTCGTCCATTCCCCGATAGAGCAGGTTCCGCGTCTTGGCCTCGGACCATCCGAGGAGCTGAGCGATTTCCTCCCGGGGATGGCCTGCGAGGTGCATACGCACCACCGGCCGCCGCGAGGCGGGGATCTGGTCGATGGCTCGTGCCACCAGTTGAGAAAGCTCCGAGTAAGCCAGATCGTCGTGCGGATCTCCCCGGTCCGGGAGAGCCGCACCCGGCTCGTCCAGCGAAATTGTCTGATCCGTCCGCTGAGCCCTCCGCCGCCGCATCAAGTCGAGCGCGGCCGATACAGCCGTGCGATATACGTAGGACGCGGGCGCCCGGCTGATCTGCTCACTTTCCCGCTGGGCCTGCCAAAGCCTGATTCGGACCTGCTGCATGACCTCATCCACATCGGCCTCGGAAAGCCGATGTCGCCACCCGACATTGCGAACCATCCCGGCGAAACGGGAGACGACCGCATCCAGCGCGGGGGACAGGTGGTCGGGAACCGATGCCGGGTCCATATGTTTCAAAGCTACAGGGGATCAGCCCGCGATCTACCCTTCTGGACCTTCTAACCGGATGTGTTTCATGAGCAACCCTCACACCGCTTCCATTCCTGCTGCCGGGGCCGGCACCTTTGCTCTGGGTGGCGATCTACCGGTAAACCGTATGGGGTTCGGCGCCATGCGGCTGACCGGCAAAGGCATCTGGGGACCTCCCCGCGACCGTGACGAAGCCGTCCGCGTGCTCCAGCGGGCCGTCGAGCTGGGAGTGAACTTCTTTGACACCGCCGATTCCTATGGCCCTCACATTTCCGAAGAGCTGATTGCCCAGGCTTTGTATCCCTACCCCGGCCTGGTGATCGCCACCAAGGGCGGCCTCGAGCGCCCCGGTCCGGATCGCTGGGTCGAGAATGGACGGCCCGAATACCTTCGTCGCCAGCTCGAGGCCAGTCTGGAGCGGCTGAAGCTGGACCGAATCGACCTGTGGCAGCTCCACCGAATCGATCCCAAGATTCCGGCAGACGAGCAATTCGCCGTCCTGCGCGAGTTCCACGAAGAAGGGCTCGTGCGACATCTCGGACTCTCCGAGGCGTCGGCCGAGGAGATCGAGCGCGCCCGTTCCTTCGTTCCTGTGGTGTCCATCCAGAACCGCTACAATGTGAACGATCGGAAATGGGAATCCGAGGTGGACTACTGCGAGCGGGAAGGGATGGCCTTCATTCCCTGGTTCCCGCTCTCGGCCGGCAGCCTCAGTGAAGGCGGTCCGCTGCACCGGGTGGCGCAGCGCCACGGCGCAACCGTCTATCAGATTGCGCTGGCCTGGCTCCTCGCTCGCTCTCCCAACATGCTGGTGATTCCGGGAACCAGCTCCGTGGCCCATCTGGAAGAGAACATTGCCGCCGCCGAGCTGAAGCTCAGCGATCGAGACGTAGCCGAGCTGGACAAGATCGGCGGATAAACCAGGCGCATTGCGGCTGGCCGGAGTGGGCGATCGTTATATTGACTGCTATGTCTCCGGTCAGCCACGACAGCGCGGCCCCCACACCGCCCATGCTCAAGCATTGGCGGGAGATGAAGGCGCAGCACCGGAACGCGATTTTGTTTTATCGGGTGGGCGACTTCTATGAGATGTTCAACGAAGACGCCGAGCTGGCCGCCAAAATCCTCGAAATCGCCCTGACCTCTCGGGGCGACGGCGTTCCCCTCGCCGGCGTTCCAGTCAAGGCCGCCGCAGAATACCTCCGACAATTGGTGGGCGCCGGACACCGCGTTGCCATCTGCGAGCAGGTGGAAGATCCCAAGCTGGCCCGGGGACTGGTCCGCCGCGAGGTGGTCGAGACCGTTACCCCGGGTGCGCTCTTGCAGGACGGGTGGGTGGCCGGATCGCGGAATAACTGGTTGGTGGCACTACAGCGGGGCAGCGGGGCAGTAGGGCAGCGGGGCAGCAGCGAGAGCCGGGTCGGAGTGGCCTACGTCGACTTGAGCACCGGAGAGTTCGTCCTGGAGACGGTGATCGAGTCGGATCTCGAAGAGGTACTTTCGAGGCTCCTTCCCGCCGAGATCGTCGTTTCCAGCACCAATGCTGCCCCGCTTCCCCGCAGCGCTGCTGCCCCACTAATCACCTCCCGCGAGCCCTGGGAATTCGATCCCGCGCTCGCCCGAGACGATCTGGCCCGGCGCTTCAATCTCGCCAGCCTGGATGGGCTGGGCATAGGACCGGTAGACGACTTTGCCCTGGGCGCTGCCGGTGCCCTCCTGCGGTACTTGACCGACCTGCAGCCGGCCGGACTGCCCCATCTCGCTCGTCCGGCCGTCCGCCGGCCCGAAAGCTTTCTCTGGCTGGACGAGATGACCCGGCGGAACCTGGAACTGGTTGAGCCGCTCCGCGCCGGCGTTCGCGGCTGCACGCTGCTGGAGACGATCGACGCGACGGTCACCCCGATGGGTGGCAGGCTGTTGCGGCAGTGGCTGCTGTCTCCGCTGTCACAGCCCGCCGACATTGACCAGAGACTCGATGCCGTCGAGATCATGGTGCGGGACAGCCGTGGCCGCTCCCGGCTCCGCGAGGCCCTGGACGGGGTGCGTGATCTCGAGCGTCTGGCCGGGCGGGCCGCCTCGGGTCGGGCCACGCCGAGAGAAATGGGAGCGCTGCGCGATTCCTTTCAGCGGCTACCCGACGTCGCGGGGGGGTTGACCGAGCTCGCCGGCACCGCGCTTCCCAACGGACAACGCAGCCACGCGTTGGCGCAAGCGGCGGACGAGCTGGATCTCCTGGCGGAGTTGACGGTGGATCTCGAAGCCGGTCTGGCCGATCGCCTTCCGGCCACCTTGGGCGAGGGTGAGATCATCCGCCCGGGCTACGATCCGACCCTCGATGAGCTTCGAAGTCTCCGGGACGGCGGACGCCAATACATCGCCGCCCTGCAGCAGCGGGAACGGGAGCGCACCGGCATCTCTTCGCTGAAGGTCGGTTTCAACAAGGTTTTCGGCTACTATCTCGAAGTCACCCACACCCATACCGCGCGGATACCGGCTGATTACGAGCGGCGACAGACACTCGCCACCGCTGAGCGTTACGTGACTCCGGAGCTCAAGGAGTATGAGTCGAAAGTACTGGGGGCCGAAGAACGGATCGCCTCGCGTGAAGCAGAGTTGTTCGGTGCCTTGCGGGCGGCCGTTGGCGAGGCCATAGCCCGAATTCAGCGGACCGCTCACGTGGTTGCCCGGCTCGATGTGTGGGCCGGCCTGGCCGAACGGGCCGTGAGCAATCGCTACGTACGGCCAATCGTTAGCGATCGATATGACCTGGTGCTCCGTCAGTGCCGGCATCCGGTGATCGAACGAATGATGCCACGCGAGTCGTTCATCCCGAACGACGCCCGCTTCACCGAGGCGGAACGCGTCGCGCTGGTTACCGGCCCCAACATGGCGGGCAAGTCAACCATTCTCCGGCAGATCGGCCTGTGTGTGATCCTGGCCCAGCTGGGCTCGTTCGTACCGGCCGAAGAGGCCCTCGTCGGGGTGGTCGATCGGCTCTTCACCCGGGTGGGAGCCAGTGACAACCTGGCGGGAGGCCAGTCCACCTTCATGGTCGAGATGAGCGAAACCAGTGCGATCCTGCATAACGCCACCGCGCAGAGTTTGGTTTTGCTCGATGAGATCGGGCGGGGGACCTCGACCTACGACGGAGTGGCCATTGCCTGGGCGGTAACCGAGCACCTGCACGACCGGCTGGGCTGCAAGACCATGTTCGCCACTCACTACCATGAATTGATGCAGCTACCGGAACGCTTGCAGCATGCCCGAAACTTCAACGTGGCGGTTCAGGAATCCGGAGATACCGTACTGTTCCTGCACCGGCTGGAGCCCGGTGGCACCAATCGTTCCTATGGCATCCACGTGGGACAGCTTGCGGGGTTACCAACGATGGTAGTCAGCCGGGCAAAGGAGATTCTGAGCGCCCTTGAAGGCGAACATCGAATGGTCCCGGGCGCTCCGCCATCCGCCTCTCGCGATCCGGGACAGCTGGGGCTGTTCAATGAGGCCAGTACGCCAGATCCGATGGTTGAAGAGCTGCGATCCATCGACGTGAACAGCCTGACCCCGCTCGAGGCGCTCAACCGGCTGGCCGACTTCCAGCGCCGGGTCGGAGAGCGCAAGTGAGGCGGCGCGGGGAGGGAAACGCGGGCACTTGGCATATCCCTCTGCTCGCCCTGGCCGTGCTGGCCTGTGGCCATGATGATGGTGACGGCACCATGAGACTGGTGGATCATGCCGATCTCCCGCCGCCCACTCCTCCAGAAGAGCCGCCGGTCGCAATCAACCCCGTTTCCCCCGTACGCTATCCGCCCGCGTTGCTGGCACAGGGCATCGAGGGAAGGGTGTTGCTCCGCCTGTACGTGGATTCCGCCGGTCAGGTGGTGCCGGATTCGATTCGCGTGGCCGAGTCCAGCGGCTATCCGGCGCTCGACTCCGCCGCATTGGCTGGAGCGCCCGAGCTCAAGTTCTCGCCTGCTTTGCACCAGGGACATCCAGTGGCGGCTCCGTTCCTTCAGCCCGTGCAGTTTCGGAATCAACGTCCCGCCGGGTCGGTACAATGAGAGCCCCACAACATCTGCGGCCCTACGCATCAGTTCTGGAGACCGTCGGGTGGACGCCACTGATTCATCTGGCCCGGATCGGCGGTGGACTTCGAACCCCGATCTACGGCAAGGCTGAGTACGTCAATCCGGGAGGCTCGGTCAAGGATCGGATTGGATTGGCCATCATCGAGGACGCCGAGCGGAAAGGCGAGCTTCGGCCCGGTGGGACCATCGTGGAGGGAACCAGCGGCAACACCGGCGTAGGGCTCGCCATCGCGGCGGCACTCAAGGGTTATCGCTGCGTCTTCACCATGCCCGACAAGATGTCCCAGGAGAAGGTTCGGTTACTGAAGGCATTCGGAGCAGAGGTTGTCATAACTCCAACCGCGGTACCGCCGGACCATCCTGACAACTATGTGATGAAAGCCAAGCAGATCGTCAAGGAAACCCCGGGCGCGGTTCTGGCCAATCAGTTCTACAACTCGATCAATCCCGAGGCTCATTACGCCACCATGGGACCGGAAATCTGGGAGCAGACCGGGGGAAAGGTGACCCACCTGGTGGCAGGAGCAGGAACCGGCGGGACCATCAGCGGGGCCGGAAAGTATCTCAAGGAGAAGAACCCGCGGATTCGGATCGTCGCAGGCGACCCGGTTGGTTCTCTGTACACCCACTATCATCGGGCCCGGACCCTCGGTTCCGGTCACCCCTACAAGGTGGAGGGGATCGGGGGAGACAAGATTCCCAGCACCATCTGGTTCGACTGGATCGACGAGTTCCGCCAGGTTCCTGACCGCACCTCACTGGTCATGGCGCGCCGCCTGGCCCGCGAGGAGGGCATCCTGGCCGGAGGATCCAGCGGACTGAACGT
>DASUVR010000230.1:0-3797 GCA_036378855.1 Gemmatimonadales bacterium
GCTCGACATAGGTGAGATTGGCCATGCCGCCGAGATTGAGGAGAATGCGGGGGGCATCGACTGCGGCAAAGAGCAGCACGTCAGCCATCGGGACCAGCGGCGCCCCCTGCCCTCCCGCTGCCACGTCGCGGGCGCGAAATCCGCTGACCACGCGGACACCAAATTTCTCGGCGAGGATGGCAGGCTCACCCAGCTGCCAGGAAACCACCGGCGGCTCGTGCCAGATGGTTTGTCCCGGGAAAGCGATCAGAGACAGCTCGGAGGCTGGTACGTTGCTGTGCTCGAGCAAGGTCTGTACGGCGTCTGCTGCCCACTCGGCCAGCTGCACATGCAGGCGAGCCAGGGTGGCCGCGGTAGCGCCATTCAGTGCCTGCCGAAGCTGCCCTCTTTCATCGTCGGTATATGAGCGGGTAACGAAGTCCAGCAGGGTGGCATGGGTTGGACCCTGAAACCGAACCAGTGCTGCATCCATGCCATCCAGAGAGGTGCCCGACATGAGGCCAATGGCCAGAGTGGGTCGTTCGGTCATTGGGAGCGCACTGGCGGCGGATCGCCGACGACGGGACGGAGGCGGCCCTCGTGCTGGGCCAGCAGCCGTTCGGCTTCGCCCTTATTCACGCCTCGTCGAGCCATTACGATTGCCGTCTTGACACTGCCCTCGGCTGCGTCGATGACGGCGCGGGCGTCCCCCCGGCCCAGCCCCGTGGTTTCCATGACAATGCGTTGGCTCCGGTCGATGAGCTTGTCGTTCCAGGCACGAAGGTCGACCATCAGATTGCCGTAAATCTTTCCCAGGCGGATCATCGCCCCCGTCGTCAGCGTATTGAGCACCAGCTTGGTGGCGGTTCCCGCCTTCATCCGGGTCGAGCCGGTGACGATCTCGGGCCCGACCAGCACGGTGATGAACTCGTCGCAAATTCCGCTCAGCTGTGACGGCGGTTCCGAGCAGGAGACGAGCACGGTTCGAGCCCCTAGAGTGTGGGCCCGAATCAGGCCGGCCCTCACGTAGGGAGTGGTGCCACTCGCCGCGATTCCGACGACCACGTCGTTGGAGCCGATCTCCAGCGAATCGATGGCCGACTCGGCTGCGCCGGTGTCGTCTTCAGCGCCTTCGACCGATCGCACGAGCGCAGCAGATCCGCCCGCGATCAATCCTACAACCATTTCGGGGGCAGTTCCGAAGGTCGGCGGACATTCCGCCGCGTCGAGCACGCCAAGGCGTCCGCTGGTTCCAGCGCCGATGTAGACCAGTCGGCCGCCGGCGCGAAACGCGGCCTCGAGAAGGTCGATTGCTTTCCCCATCTGGACGCGGGCGCGGGCGACGGCGCCGGGAACGGAGGCGTCTTCGGCGCCGATGAGATCAACGATCTCGAGCGCTGAGGCGGTATCGATGGCAATGCTGCGAGGATTACGCCGTTCGGTCAGGCGTGTGTCGAGGTAGTCGTCAGCCACGCAAGCTAAGGATGGGGAGTATCCAGCCGTCAGCGTCGGGCTAAATTAGGACCACTCCGATGTTCGGGGCAACTCTCGAAGATCAGAACACTTACTCCGGAGCCAGTGTGCGAGTTCCCACTGCCCTGCTGATGGTGTCATTCGCGCTGGCCTGCGGCCACCCATCCGCCACCCATGACGCAGCGCCCATTTCCGGGGTCGCGGCGGACTGGCCCTATCTGGGGAAGTCGCGGGTGACCGCCTCGAGACAAGCGATGGTGGTGTCCGGAAGTCCCATCGCGAGCGAGGTGGGGCGGAATATTCTGCAGCAGGGCGGAACCGCGGTGGACGCCGCGGTGGCGGTGGGCTTTGCCCTGGCGGTGGTGCATCCCGAGGCCGGCAATATTGGGGGCGGTGGCTTCATGATCATCCGCCCCCGCAATGGCAAGGTGCAGGCACTCGACTATCGCGAAACCGCACCAGGCCAGGCCACCCGCGACATGTACCGATCGGCCGGCGAGGACGGCAGTGTAACCGGACATCTCTCGGCCGGGGTGCCCGGGGCGGTAGCCGGTTTGACGGAAGCCCATCGGCGCTACGGCCGGCTTCCACTGGCCGCGGTGATCCAGCCGGCCATCCGCCTCGCCCTCGAAGGATTTGCGGTGGATGACTACCGCAGTCGCTCGATCGGCGAGGACAGCGCTCGCCTGGTGCGCTTCGCCGCCTCGCGCACCACCTTCCTGCCGGCCGACCGGCCGCCCCAGCCAGGCTCAACCTTTCGCCAGCCGGAGCTCGGAGCGACGCTCGAGGCCATACGCGACAGCGGTGCGGCCGGCTTCTATCGCGGGCGGGTAGCCGAGCTGCTGGTAGCAGAGATGAAACGGGGGGGTGGAATAATCACCCTCAAGGACCTGGCCGACTATCGGGCCGTCTGGCGCGATCCCATCACAATCAGCTATCGCGGTTACACCATCTATTCCATGCCGCCCGCCTCATCCGGCGGGGTGACGATGGGAGAGATTCTGAACATCATGGAGGGTTTCAGCCCGCTGCCTCGGTTCGGGTCCGCCGCCCTCATCCACCGCGAGGCTGAGGCGATGCGGCGCGCCTTCACCGACCGCAACACCTACCTGGGCGACCCGGCATTCGTGCGCAATCCGATAGATCGGCTGCTGTCCAAGCAATACGCCGCCGATCTCCGGCGCCAAATCGGAGAGCGCGCCTCTCCCACCCCGGTGTTCGAGCCGGCGCCGGCGGCAGGATCTTCGACCACCCACTACTCGGTGGTCGATGCCGAGGGAAATGCCGTCAGCTGCACCACTACGCTGAACAACAGCTACGGCAGCGCCGTAACGGTGACTGGTGCGGGCTTCCTGCTGAACGACGAGATGGACGACTTCGCGACTTCACCGGGTGAGCCCAACATGTATGGCCTGGTCCAGGGCGAGGCGAACGCCATTGCGCCGGGAAAGCGAATGCTCTCGGCCATGACACCCAGCATCGTGCTGAATCCGGAAAAGCAATTGTATATGGTGGTAGGGACGCCGGGGGGGCCCCGCATCATTACCATGGTATACCACGTGATCTCCAACGTCATCGACCATCGGATGTCTCTGGCAGACGCAGTCATGGCGCCCCGGATGCACCACCAGGGCTTACCCGACACGCTCATGGTGGAGACCAACGGGTTTCAGCCTCAGACCCTCGACAGTCTGCGGGGTCGGGGGCACGCGGTGCTGGAGGATGGAAAATGGGGCGACGTCGAAGCAATCATCCGCACCGCGCAGGGCTGGGAGGGCGTCAGCGATCCACGGCTGGGGGGAGGTGGCGCGGGGTATTAAGAAAGCGTAAGCGGGGAACCAAGGCGCTTTCCACGCTTACGCTTTCTCGCTTCAGCTCTTCCGGAAGCTTTCGTCCAGAACCAGTGTCACCGAGGTGCCGGCGGGCACCACCACGTCGCGGTCCTTGGTTTCCACGGCGCGCTGGGTTCCCACCGCTCCGCCGATCACGCCGCCGATGACGGCGCCTTTGGCACTCCCACCGATGACCCGGCCCAGAATCGCACCGGCCGCAGCTCCGCCGCCTACCTTGGCGATGTCACCAGCCCCGGTCTTCCGGCCCTCGAGTTTGCTGCCAACGTGGTCGATTCTGGCGGCAATGGGATAGGACTGACCATTGATGGTCACCGAGGTCGGCTGCAGGGTCAGCGTACCGGTGGTGTCGCTCTTGTTCTCGGATTCCTTGATCGCAGTGACTTTCAGGGCAACCTCGGACCCGGCGGGAATCACCACCCGGCCGGCGTTGTCCTTCACGTCAGTGGCGATCTTGGCCATCACGGTGTCACCCACCTTGTTCTTGTGGGACCG
>DASUVR010000231.1:0-4489 GCA_036378855.1 Gemmatimonadales bacterium
CGTGCCAGGCTTTCCCCGGGTCACCGGCGTGCTGGCAGTGCCTCAGCTGCACCGGGTGTACGCTTCGGCCGCCGGGAGGCATGAGCTGGTGGTGCTGGAGTCACCGTCGCTTCGGGTAAGAAACCGAGTTCCAGATATCCAATTCCCCGACGGCATCGCCTATGCGCCCGAGGCGGGCAAGATTTTCGTATCGGATGAGTCCGGCCGGCGGGACGTGGTGCTGAACGCCCGGACGGACAGCGCCATCGGTGTGGTGGCCCTGAGCGGTGAGGCGGGCAACACTCAGTACGACTCGGTGGGGCGGCGGATCTGGGTGGCGGTCCAGACCCGAAACCAACTGGTGGCCATCGATCCGCTGTCGGACAGCATCGTAGGCCGCTACGATCTCCCGGGCGCCGACCATCCCCACGGGCTCCTGATCGACGCGCCGCACCGGCTGGCGTTCCTCGCCTGCGAGGGCAACGCGAGACTGCTCGTGTTCGACCTGACTTCGCTCAGGGTGACGGCGATTCATTCGGTGGGAGACGATCCGGACGTGCTGGCCTTCGATCCGGGATTACAGCGGCTGTACGTGGCGGCGGAGTCGGGCGTGGTCACCGTCTTTCAGCGACGGGAGCGGGCCTTGCAGCCGCTGGGCGAGTACCGGGCACCGGCGGCGCATTCGGTGTCGGTCGATCCGGCAACCCATCGGGTGTACCTGCCCTTGGAGAACGTCGGAGGACGGCCGGTGCTCCAGATCCTCTCGTTTTAGTTTTACCCTTCACCACCTTCCGAATACCACTGATAGCGTAACGATATGGGAACCTGGGGCACCGGACTTTTCTCCAGCGATATGGCGCGTGACATCCGTGACTTTTACCGAGAGCGGATCGAAGACGGTGTCGAGGACGTCGAAGCGAGTCGCCTCACACTCGAGAAGTTCCGGAGTTACCTCGACGATCCTGAAGAGGGACCAGTATTGCTGGTTGCCCTCGCCGTTACCCAGTCGAAGATCGGTCGACTTCATCCCGACGTTCGCGACGGGGCTCTAGCGGCGATCGACAGCGGTGCCGATCTCGCTACGTGGGCGGAGGAGAACCCCAAGCTGCTGCCGAAGCGGCGAGAGGTTCTCAACCAAGCCCGAGTGCAACTAACGGGCGACCAACCAGCTCGCAAGCGTCTACGACGACCTCCTCGGCCGAGCTGCGGACTCAGCGCCGGCGACATCCTCGCCCTGAGTCTCCCCAATCGTGTTGCACTCTTGCGGGTCGTGCGAATCAAGTCGCACCGTCGGGGAGAAACTCCGTACCTCGAACGACTCGACTTCAATGGCTCAGCGGTGCCGTCAGCACCTGAGCTGGCACAGCTCGAGGCAACCGGGACGAACCCGGTCAATAATCTCCATGCCTCATCGGGTGAGATTCGGTTTACTGCGTTCACTGGCTTCGACAAGATCGGTTGGAGAGAGGCCGGGTTCGAGAAAATCGCAACGATCCCTCCGAGGCGGGGAGATGATCAGGCGATTTGGCCCAGCTATGGCGTGGCGTGGTCCGCGCTTGTTCGACAATACCGCCAGCGGGCGGCAGGATAAGCTCGACGGTAGGTTGGGACTCAGCACCGAGTTCCCCTCCAGCGTTTCGAGGAGTACCTTTGCCTATCCCTTCCTAAGCCGTACCGTGGCAGCGAAGCTCACCTTGCGTCGGGGCATGACCGCCTTCTCTGGATCCATTGTCGCCCTCCTGCTGGTGGGCTGCGATGCCGCCACCCTCATTGCGGTCAACAGTTGTTCCGGCCTCGTCGCCGTGGTGATAACAACCCCCCGGACCGTGGTCCGAGTGGGCGAGACGATCACGCTCGACGCCAATTTCGATTCTCCGGAGTGCGTCTCGTCGGGTATTATCACTCACAACTGGCGGTGGTCGAGCAGCGATGCCTCGATTGCGCGGGTCGACTCGTTGAGCGGACTGGTGGAGGGGGTCGGTCCCGGTCAGGTCGTGATCGAGGTGCGTCGCCCTCAAAACAGCGAGGTGATGGGCAGCACTGCCCTGACAGTCGTGGCTGACTAGGAGCTCTTTCTGCTGCTCGGCTGCGGCGATGTCCCAACAAACGCTTGTTTCTACCCACCGGCAACTCACCGCAGACGGAAAGCGGCGAAGTTGATGTGCGGGTCGCTACCCCGATGCAGAATCCGGAGAGAGCTACGCCATTCCGGCTTTCCAGCCTGCGCGTGGGGCTCGTCCTCCTCCTGATGGGCTGTACTCGCTGGGAGTCCTATGAGGTGCCGCCGGCACCGGCGCCTCCCTTGCCATCTTACCTGCGCGTCTCTGCGCCCGGGCGGTCATCCGCGGTACTGGTGCACCCATTCGTGCGGCTGGATACGCTCTATGGCCGCTCGGGAGGAGACACCCTCGGATTCGCGCTACCGGTCGTTGGGCAGGTCGAGCGGCCGCGGCTGGACGGGCTCCGCACCGCGGCGGTGGTGGTTGGCAGCCTGGGCGCCTGGATCGGGCTAGGCTTGTTGGTGGGGGCGCAGGAGGAATAGGCATCCTCGGTCTGGGCTCGGCCAACAGGCGTATGCACCTGATGAGCGGACGGAGGAAACGCGAAAACCGATGCAAACTCCACGAGTCATTCTCACCCTCGGCGTGCTGCTGCTCGCAGTAACTCGGGGCGCGGCCGCCCAGGGAACTGCCATAGAGCAGGACTCTGCCCGCGCTCAGATCCAGGCCGTTCTCCGGGCCTTCTATTTCAACCTCGCAAATCAGAACTGGGACGCCTTGGCGGCCTACGTGCTGTCGCCGAAGCTTCTGGAGCGGCGGGGTGGTCCCGCGGACCTACAAATGGTGGCCAGGGACCGGACCCGCGGCCGCGGCACGCCGCCCGCCCTGGCGGCCCCGCACACGTGCCCGTCGAGTGCCTCGCCCATGATCACTGAGGCGGGTATTCGGCTGGATGGGGATTGGGCGGAGGTGTCGGTGCCGCGCTGCAGCGGGCCGTCACCGGGCGTTGATGAGTTCGGCATGCTGTACTTCGAAAGGCATTGGCGCTTCATCTACACGGATCTGTTCGAGGGACCGGGGGCGCCTGAGACGGCACAGCGGTGAAGGCTGGACTGCGCGCGGTACGCCGCCCAACAAGCGCATGCTGGCGGACGCTTCAGTTCAAGTGAACGTTAGCTGCTGACTCAAGAGGGAGTCGCCGCATCTGATGCGCGGTCCGTTAGGCAGCTGTCGTAACAGGCTCGGTCTGCGCTGTTTCGTTTTGCCGAAAAGCGAGGTTCAAGGCCATGAATTCGTCACCTCCGCGCTTGCGCATGATCGAAGCCGGGAGTCTGATCGTGGCTCCGGCGCTGATGACCGTGGGAGATTTGATGCACCCCCCCGAGTCGTGGGATTCGGCTGTGCAGGTGGCGATCATCGCGGCGGCGGCCAGACGCTGGTACCTGGCGCATCTCCTCCTCCTCTTCGGGATCCTCCTCTTCGTCCCGGGTATCCTGGTTCTCAGCCGGACACTCTTGCTTCATCGCCCCGGGTTGGGGTACGCCAGCCGCGTGCTGCTCCTAGCGTCGGTGGGCGGGCTCTCTGCGGTTTTTGCGTGCGAGATGTTGCTGGGCGGTTTCGTCGCCGCCGACCAGCAGGCCGCGATCGCCCTGGTGGACACGTTCAACTCACGCGTCCTCGTTGCGCTCCTGCCCGGACTGCTCGCCTTCTTTGTCGGCACTGGGCTCTTCGTTGCTCCCATCGCGTCGACCGCAGGTCCGCTCCGGTGGCCGGCTCTTTGTCTGGGACTGGGCGCGCTGCTCATTCTCGGTGAAATCATATCGGCCCAAGTCATCCTCAGTCAGGTCGGCAATACATTGATTTTCGTTGCGGGAATCGGGTTTGCGAGGGTGCTTTCAAGCCAGGGACCGGCACCGGTTGCGAGTGTCCCAGCCTGAACACCGCTTGCAGACCAACTCACCGCGCCTCTGAGTCACTGGCGGCCTGCCAAGCGCATCCCGCTTGCGGGCACTTCTCGTTTAAGAAACGTGGGATAGTGCGTATTTGAGAACTCGCCGCAACTGTTGCGCGCGGTTCATCAGGCCGACGCCTACAAGCGAAGCAGCTGGCGGGCGCTGCAGGTGTGAGAACGTTTGATAGTGTCCAGACGGCAAAGTCGCCGCAGCTGACGCGCGGTCTGCTGGGCGGCTGTACGAAGGTCTCTCGCGCGGATGGGCGTTCGCTTGTATGCGTCTCCCGGATCGGCGCTTCACGATGGCAGTGCTCCGGCGCGCCCTGTATCTCTGGATCGGCGCCAGGTTGCTCGTGGCGCTCGCGGGTGGTGGAGGAGTGGCGGGCAGCACCTTGGTGCCGCTCGCTCCCCGAGCTACCGGCCTCGTCGTGCTGCTCGCCGGCTTCCTCGGCCTACTCGAGGTGCGTCGCCGCAACGAGCATCTGCTCCTCGCGAACTTCGGCGTCCCCGAAGCAGCCCTCGCGGGACTCGCAGTGCTTCCCGGGCTCCTCGCCGAGAC
>DASUVR010000232.1:0-3634 GCA_036378855.1 Gemmatimonadales bacterium
CCCACTGCAGTACGTCGGCTGGAACATCGAAGCGAAGCTCGCGGAAGATCCGAACCGCAGCGGAGGTATCGGCACGCGCCAGCGCCAGAAAGCCATCGAGCGCCTGGCGCAATCTGAGGTCGTCCGCGGTCGGTTCTCTTGGGGTGGCAGCGCGAAGCTTTTCCAGGGTCAGGCTGTCTCTCCGGTGCGCGGACCAGGCGGCGAGCAGCCACCGGGTCTGCACGCTGACTCCGTCGAAGGTCGGGCCATACTGTGCCCGCCAGCTTCCGGCCGCGGCTTCCGCGCGAGACTCAACCGGCGCACCCACCAGGTCATCCACGAAGTAGAGCACCGGCGCCCGGGTCAGGCCCCGGGCCAGAGCTGAGTCGATCAGCGCAGGTATCTCGGCGTAACGCTTCTCGGACATGATGATCCCGTGCAGGCCGAGAAAGGCTCCGTAGTGGAGCTCGGCCTGGGACCGGTCGGCCAGCAGAGCTTTGAATCCACGCTCGGCACATTCGTTCTGCGCACCGCCTACTGCGAGCGATCGGGCCGCTCCCAGCAGGTCCATGGCGTGGCTGCCTGCCTCCAGCTCCCAGTTGACCGCCGAAGTGCCGTCTCGGACGCAGCGGAGCATCAGGGCGAGCTGATGCGAGCGACTGCTATCGGGCTGGAACTGATTAAAGCGCTCAACCAGCCGAGTTGCCTGGGGGATGCTGTCCTGTCGGATAGCGATCTCAGCCAGGTGATACAGCGGCGGAGCAAACCCGCTGTCGTACTGCACCACGCGACTGAACTCCGCCTGGGCCAAGGAGTCCAGTGGCTGAGCCGCGTCAGGCAGCAGGTGGTAGTACACCTCTCCCAGAGCCATATGCCCTTCGGACCACTCCGGGTCCTCCAGCAACGCGCGCTTGAGCCATGCCACTGCGGTGTCGGCGTTGCCCTGGAGATAGGCATGCCAGCCCTGGGCGAACGCGCGCTGTTTGAGGGGAAGGAGATCGGGACGCTGCAACGCGACGGCTGCAAGCTGCTGGGCCTCTTCCCGTTGATCAATCCAGCCTGCCGCCTGGGCTGCTTTGACTGCGGCGAGCGCCATGCTCGAGTCTTCGGCCACGGCCCGTTGATAGAACTCGAGCGCCCTGACGAAGTGTGACCGCCGGTATTCCCGCTCCCCCTGAATCCAGAGGGCGGTCGCGCTCGGCTTGCGCTCGCTCAACGCACTGAGATCGATGTGCCGGCCGGGATCGACTAGCACCGGCAGCAGCTTGGTCACGGCAGCGAGTCCGAGTTGCACGGGGGAGGTGGTGGCGGATGCGGCAGCGGCCGTTTCCTGCTCCAGCAGCGAATCGCCTTTGGTATCATGCAGCCGAAGCACGACAGTGGAGGAGTCGAGCGGTCCATGAACCACCGCTCCATCCATGTAGAAGCCCGCGCCTTGAAGCCGGGCAATGCTGTTCAGTTGAGCTGCGGGCTGCTGCGAGCCCCGCCCGAGCGCTGCCAGCCGGGGCGCTCCGTCGATCCATTTGAGAGGCCGGGCGTGATCCAGAGCCGCACTGAGCATCACTGCCACATCGTAACCTGCGCCGCTGTCGGCGTTCGTCAGGCCGCGTTCCGATAGGGGGAAGAGCACCACCTTGTTCGGATCCAGCCGCGGGGGCTTGGGCCAGACCGCCCAGATCCCGGCCGAGGCCACCACAGCAGTAGCAGCGAGGAGACCCGCGCGCTTGAGTGTCTTCCGGCGGGCAACCTGGGCGCGCCGCCGAGCAACCCGGCGCTCACCCTCGGGCCCCAGAGCCTCCATGAATTCATCCACGCTCCTGAACCGATCCGAAGGCACCTTGGCCAGCGCAATTCCGATAGCTTCTTCGATGTGCTCTGGAACCGTGGAGCGCACCAGGCAGAGGGAGCGGGGCGGCTCGCTCATGTGGCGGGCAATCACTACCTGTGCCGTTGGTCCGGTGAATGGGGGCTCGCCACACAGCATTTCGTAGAGCACGCAGGCCAGACTGTAGAGATCGCTGCGAGCGTCGACCCGGCCGTGAGACGCGCCTTGCTCCGGGCTCATGTATTCGGGAGTCCCCACCACCAGGCCGGAATCCGAGAGCTGGTCTCCAGCCAGCTGAGTCATCGCGCGTGCTATACCGAAGTCGGCGAGTACCGCGTGATTTTCTGTCAGGAGGATGTTGCCCGGCTTGACATCACGATGGACAATGCCGAGCGAGTGCGCATGGGACAGCGCCTGCGCCACGTCCCGGGTGATTTGGAGTGCTTCGGCCAACGGAAGCTGAGGCTCCTGCAGGAGCCTGGCATGCAATGACCCGCCCGGCACATACGGCATGACGTAATACGGCAGGCCCTGCACATCCCCCGAATCGAACAGCGGGAGGATCCCGGGGTGCTTCAGTTGACCCTCGATCTTTATTTCTCGGAGAAACCGATCTGCGGATACTGCCATCGCGAACTCGGGACGGAGCACCTTCATCGCTACATCCCGGTCGTGCCGGAGGTCCCGGGTGAGGAAGACGATCGCCATCCCCCCTCGGCCAATTTCGCGTTGGACGATGTAATGATCCGCCAGCGCGGTACGCAGACGCTCGAGCGGGTCCACGAGCCGGAGGCTCCTTTATCAGGCCGGAAGTCGTACGTTAGGGTAGGATACCGATCCCCGCTAGAGTGAGACCGGGTACTTAGCTGCAGGTAAGAGACGCGCGGCGTAGTCGGACGGACGATGATTTCGCCGCCCTGGATGATCTCCCAGTATCAGGGCAGGATGATGGAATTGTCGGTCATGAAGGCGTGGGAGTCAGGCGCGTAGTCGCAGGTCTCGTCTACCACCAGCACTCGCCTGCCTTTGATCGACGGCGGTGGACGGAAGACCAGAATCGGGTGGAACCGTGTCTTCCCGGTCATGAACGGCCGTTGTACCGGTACCCCTCGTCGTCGTGCCGATCAGAAGAGGGGCCGTCTTTCCGGTCTTCATCACTTTGAATTCGTCCCGTCGCCAAACTGCAGGAATCGGATTCAAGGCTGGCCGCGTACCGTTCCGCCCCGTATAGTAGCATTTCTGGGAGCGATCATCCCGTAAACCCACCTTGACTGACTACCTCACGCGGCTCACTGCCGCCCTGGGCAACCAATACGCGATCGAGCGCGAGCTCGGGCGTGGCGGCATGGCCACGGTCTATCTCGCCCATGATCTGAAGCATCACCGTCGGCTGGCCATCAAAGTTCTTCGGCCGGAGCTCACTGCCGCATTGGGATCCGAGCGATTCCTCCGGGAAATCGAGATAGCGGCCCAGTTCAACCACCCCCACATCGTTCCGGTCTACGATTCTGGGGAGGCTCAGGGGCTGCTCTACTACGTGATGCCGTACGTTGTCGGCGAATCGCTGCGCCGACGGCTGAGCCGCCAGGTCCACCTGCCGATCGACGAAGCGGTCGAGATCGCCTGTGAGGTAGCCAACGCGCTGGGATATGCCCACGCACAGGGAATCGTTCACCGGGATATCAAGCCAGAGAACATCCTGCTGGAGGGCGAGCAGGCGGTGGTCGCCGACTTCGGTGTCGCAACCGCGTTGGACGCTGCGGCAGGCGAGAAGCTGACCCAGACCGGAATCTCGCTCGGCACACCGGCCTACATGAGCCCCGAACAGGC
>DASUVR010000233.1:0-3460 GCA_036378855.1 Gemmatimonadales bacterium
CTGGGGTTCCCGGTGCTCATCGGTACGACGAGCGTTGACGCCTCGGAGACGCTGTCGAAGATGTTCAGCCGGGCCGGACTGGTTCACAACGTGCTCAACGCGAAGCATCACCAGCGCGAGGCCGAGATCGTAGCCGGGGCAGGGCAGAAGGCTGCCATCACCATCGCCACCAACATGGCCGGCCGGGGCACCGACATTAAGCTGGGCAAGGATCTGGATCTGGCCCAACCCGAAGCCGGGCTCCAGATCATCGGGACCGAGCGCCACGAATCCCGGCGAATTGACCGGCAGCTTCGGGGGCGCTCCGGCCGCCAGGGAGATCCCGGCCAATCGATCTTCTTTCTCTCGTTGGAAGATGATTTGATGCGGCTCTTCGGCTCAGACCGCATTGCGCGGTGGATGGACCGCAGCGGAGCCGAGGAAGGCGAGGTGATCACCGGCGGTCTGGTGACCCGAGCCATCGAGCAGGCGCAAAAACGCGTCGAGCTACAGAACTTTCAGCAGCGGAAGCGGCTGCTCGAGTACGACGACGTGATGAACCAGCAGCGGGAGGTGATCTACTCCCTGAGGCTGTTCGCGCTCGAGCGGGGAGAGGAGCTGAAGGCCGAGGCGCGCCGGATGATCGAAAGCGCGCTCGAGCGGGCGGTCACCCAATTCCTGACCGGCGCCGAGCGGCCCGAGGAATACGATCGCGGCGGACTCAAGGAGGCGCTCGCCCTGCAGTATCTCGTGACGGTGGATCCCCTCACCGACCTGGCGGCCACGCCAGGTATGGACGAGATGATTCAGCGGGTAAAGCAGGAGGGGGAAGACTCCTTCCGCAGAAAGATCGAGTACCTGTCGGACTTCGGGAAAACCATCGGCATTCCCGAGGTGGATGCGCAGGTGCTTTCCCAGGTCATGCTCTCGGTGCTGGACGAGCGGTGGAAGGATCATCTCTATGATCTCGATCAGCTCCGCAACGCCATCCAGTACCGCGCCTGGGGTCAGAAGGACCCGCTGGTGGAGTACAAGCGCGAGGCCTTCGAGATGTTCGAAGACCTGATGCACGACATTCACTCGACCTTTACCGAGCGCTTCCTGAAGATCCAGGTCAGCGCCGAGCCGCCCCGTCCGGAGCCGCAGGCTCGCAGAATGCCCCCGCCGCCGGCGCCCACCCCTGCGCCGGTCGGAGCTGACGATCTCTTTACCGGGCCGGCCCGTCGAGGGGGCCCAGCGGCGCCGACACCGGCGTCACCCATGCCCGCTCCCGCCGTGAACAGTTCGATGGGACCGGTGGGCCGGGCAACCGCAGCAGTTCCCGAAGTCGGACGCAACGATCCCTGTCCTTGTGGCTCCGGTCGGAAGTACAAGAAGTGTCATGGAGCCGGGCGGTAGGCGCGTAACTACTGCTGTGCCTGCAGGATAATGACACCATCCGAAGCACCGCACCGGCTATCCTGACGGATGGCTCTGCCGGTTTCCACTATCCCCGAGGCCGATAGACCTCGGGAACGTCTCTGGTCGCTCGGCCCGGCCGCGTTGACGACCGCCGAACTTCTTGCCATCGTGTTAGGTACAGGGGGAGTGGGCCAGGATGTCCTGGAGCTGGCCCGGCAGCTACTGGAAGTCAGCGAGGGTTCGCTCCGGCGATTGGCCCAGCGGCCCAGTGCAGAGTTGCTTCGCTCGCCGGGAGTCGGTCCTACCAAGGCGGGGCGGCTGATTGCAGCCTTTGAGTTGGGCGCGCGCGCGGTTCGGGAAGAGCGCCCCCGAGTGCAGCGGATCCGGGAACCCGAGGATGTGCTCCGCCTGTTTGGTCCTCGGCTGCGGGACTTGCAGGTCGAGGAATTCCATCTGCTGGCACTGGATAGTCAAAGCCAGGTGCTTCGGGAAGTGCTGATCACCCGCGGCCTGCTGAACAGCTCGCTGGTGCATCCGCGTGAGGTGTTTCGGGCGGCCATTGCCGAGGCCGCAGCCGGTATCATCGTGGTCCACAATCATCCCAGTGGCGATCCCACGCCTTCGGCGGAAGACCGGGCGGCCACCAAACAGCTGTGCTCGGCGGGCCGGCTGCTCGACCTGCCGGTATACGATCACGTCATCATTGCGGGAGATCGATACGTGAGTTTTGCAACGGCTGGACTGTTGTGACTGGAACACTTCCTGACTTGGCTCCTGATCTGCGAGCCGTGCTGGAGAAGCATGCCGACCGCTTGGACCTCGAGTTGGTCGAGCGGGCGCTGCGCTTCAGCGCCACCGCGCATCGGGGCCAGAAACGGATGTCGGGGGAGGATTTCGTCTCCCACACCATTGCCGTTGCTCTGATCCTGGCCGAGCAGCTGCTCGACAGCACCACCATCGCTGCCGCCCTGCTGCACGACGTGGTGGAAGACTCGGACGTTCGGACCGAGGACATTGCCCGGGAGTTCGGACCCGAAGTCGCCGGGATTGTCGACGGTCTCACCAAGATCTCCAGCCTCACCTTTCATTCGTCGGCCGAGGAGCAGGTCGAGAATTACCGCAAGCTCCTGTTGTCCATCGCCAAAGACGCCAGGGTCATCATCATCAAGCTGGGCGATCGGCTGCACAACATGCGGACGCTGGAACATCTCCCGCCCGAGCGCCGTACCCGCATTGCACTGGAAACACGAGAGATCTACGCCCCACTGGCCCACCGTTTCGGTATGGCAGGGATCAAGGCCGAGCTGGAAGATCTCGCGTTCAAGTTTCTCGAGCCCGAGGATTATCGGGAGCTCGCCATGCAAGTCGCGGCCAAGCGAGCCGCACGAGAACAGACCATCCTCAAGCTCAAGACCCCTCTGGATGCCGAGCTTGGGGACGCGGGCATCGAGTGGTTCGAGGTTACCGGCCGGCCCAAGCATCTGTGGTCGATCTTCCAGAAGATGAAGAAACGGGGCAAGGCGTTCGACGAAATTTACGACCTGATGGCGGTTCGGGTCATCGTGCGCACGGTTCCCGACTGCTACCACGTGCTGGGCATCATTCATCACAACTGGACCCCAATACAAGAGCGGATCAAAGACTACATCGCGAGCCCCAAGTCCAACGCGTACCAGTCGCTGCACACCACCATCTTCGGTCCGGGCGGCCAGCTGTTCGAGGTGCAGATCCGCACTCAGGACATGCACCGCACCGCCGAGTACGGCATAGCCGCACACTGGGTGTACAAGCGCGACGGCAGCCGGGACGAGCTGGACCAGCACCTGGGTTGGTTCCGCCAGCTTCTCGAGCTACAGCAGGACACCCATAGTCCTGAGGAGTTCCTCGAGTTCCTGAAGATCGACCTTTATCAGGATGAGATTTTCATCTTCACGCCACACGGAGACGTGAAGCGGTTACCCAAGGGCTCCACCCCGATCGACTTCGCCTTTCACGTCCACACCGAGGTGGGACTTAAATGTCAGGGCGCCAAGGTCAACGGCCGGATCGCGCCGCTGCACCGGGAGCTCAAGAGCGGCGA
>DASUVR010000234.1:0-5663 GCA_036378855.1 Gemmatimonadales bacterium
GATCCGGCGCCTGGTCTCCTACCTGATGGAAGTGAAGGCTTGAACCAATGAATCCCTACGTCACCCTGATAACACTGGGCGTGGACGACCTGGAGCGCTCGCTCCGGTTCTACCGCGACGGGCTCGGGCTTCCTACCAGAGGCATCGTGGGCACCGAGTTCGAGCATGGCGCGGTCGTCTTCATCGATCTCCAGCCCGGCCTCAAGCTCGCCCTCTGGCCCAGGAAGGATCTGGCGTGGGACGCCGGTCTCCCGGAGAATCCGAGCAGCGCCACCGAGTTGAGCCTGGGTCACAACGTAAACAGCTCGGCTGAAGTCGACGCGATCATGGGGCAGGCCGCGCGGGCCGGAGCGCGGATCGTCAAGCCGGCACATCAGACATTCTGGGGCGGTTATGCCGGGTACTTCCAGGACCCCGACGGACATCTGTGGGAGGTCGCCTGGAACCCGGCGGCATCGATAGTTCCGGAGTAGTTGGTTGTGGTGCTGCAGGAGAAACGAGAACCGCCACCAGGATCGAGGGCGGCGGGTGCTGGTGCTGTGGGGAAAGCGTTGAATTTGAGCTGGCCCCTCGCGGAGTTTACCCTTGCGAGGAGCGAAGGGCTCGGGGTCACAGCTCGGGGTGACAGCGGATGACAATCACTCACATCATCTGCTTCCAGGCCTTACGGAGCAGCTTCCTGGTGTTTTTGTAGCTCAGCCGCTCGAGTGCTTCGTCCAATCGGCACCAGGTTCTCTGCCGCCCATCCTCCGGTGGTCCGGCTTCCTTCCTGAATTCCACCAGGTAGTACTCGACCCGCGCCTTCGCTCCCAGAAAACCATACTCCAACACACCGGCGGGACCGATCAGCTTCCCGACCACTCCGGCTTCCTCCCGGGTCTCGCGCACGGCGGCCTGTTCCGGAGTCTCGCCCTTCTCGATGTGGCCCTTGGGGAAGATCCAGTTACGAGGATTCCGCTTGGCGGTAACCAGCAGGACCTGCGGTTCCTTGGTGTCGAGCCGGACAACGATGGAGCCCGCCTGGCGGATGAGCGGCACAGTTATTCAGTCGCCAGTCGTCAGTCGCCTGATTCAGGAATGGATGAGCCTCGAAAGGTGACAACTAACGTTCGGCATCCTCGTCCGTACGGGCTGGGTTATAGTCGTCGCGGCGGGAGGCCGTTCCGGACGAGACGCCGGCGCCCACTGCTTCGCTCACCCGCTCGGTAAGCTTCCGGCCGACCTTGCTCGCCACCTTGAGCGCGGCCCCACTCGCCGCGGCGGCGGCGGCGGTTCCCAGCGTCTCCTTTACTCCCACCTTGCCCGCCTTCACCAGCAGCTTCTTGGAGGGCTTTGCGCCAACGATCTTCCTCGCCCGGCGGCGCGCCTTAGCCGCTCCGTAGTCGGGGTGCATGGTGAGCAGCTGCGCCACCGCGGTCGCGATCAGGCGCTTGTACTGCTTCTTGGACAGTGTGCTCTCGACCGTTTTCATCCCGGCCACGAGAGTGCCCATCCCGAGCTGGGCGAGTTGGTCTTTGACTTTGGCCATTGGTCTTATCTCCCTATCTGGAACCCACACATCAGGATATTCACTCGCTCAGCGGCCGTTCGACTCGATGGCCACTCTCCGCAGAAACTTTACCACGAAGGCACAAAGGACACAAAGGACACAAAGGGCGGTTGAAATCACGAAGGAAATTCTTGGGTCAACAGCACACCACCTGAGCTCATCGTCATTAAACGTTGCAACCGAACTAAGCTGGTGTGCTTTTGAACAAAAACATGTTCTGAGAAGAGGATCTCAGGCGACCTTCGTGTCCTTTGTGTCCTTTGTGCCTTCGTGGTGAAGTTTGTGCGAAGCTATAAAACAGTACGCTCGCCGCTAC
This sequence comes from Gemmatimonadales bacterium, assembly GCA_036378855.1. Lineage (GTDB taxonomy): Bacteria > Gemmatimonadota > Gemmatimonadetes > Gemmatimonadales > GWC2-71-9 > CAVVWJ01. The sequence goes on from DASUVR010000234.1 coordinate 1,866, forward strand.
TGTACGCCCATCCGCTCCGGAATCGAAACCGGCGATACCAACTGTTCCTCTGACGGCGGTCCGACGTCGACCGCCGGTGGCTCCGGCGGCGACTCGACACTATGTCGCTCGCCCACCGGGGTGGACGGGCTGGGCGGAGCCTCGAGCGCTCGACCCAGCTCCTCGACCCGGCTGAGGATGCGCTCGCCCGACTCACCGCCCCAGACCGCATGGAACCGATCGAACGCCGACATCGCCGCTTCGTCGGCCAGGCGCGCCAGCGTGGCGAGGCCCGGCTCCAGACCCGGGAACTTGCTGGCCGAAACGCCTTCGCGGAAGGAGGCGATTCCGGACGAGAACAGGTGCATGTCGTGGTGCTCGCCCAGGAGGTCCTGCGCCTCCTTGAATCTCCGGATCAGGGCGCCGGCTCTCCGGTTCCCCCGGGCGAGCGGCTCCAGCAGATACCTGAGCCGCTTGACGGAAATACGGGTCCGGTGCGCTTGCTTGGCGTCTCCCGCGCCCTGGATCCGGCCGAGATCTTCCCGCAAACGTTGAACCTGGCGCTGGGCCAGGGCTCCGGTCACCTCACGAAACGTTGCCGGCCGCTGGCCCTGTGCGGTTTGCAGCTCTATGCGGAGAGTTCCCAAGGCCCGGCGCAGCGTCGCCGCCACCTTCTGGTACCGGCGCGCCACATCGGCCACCACGCGGTCGTGCGTCTTCTGTTTCCGGTCTTCCAGCCGACCCACCAGCCAGTAGAAGCCCGGAATGTCGGTGGCTTCCAGCAGCTGTGACTGCTTCCCCAACCAGGCAAGCTGAACCTCCACGTCCCGACCGTCGTTGGTCGCCCGGGCGAGATTGCGCAGTCGCCCGCGCATCTTGCCATTGATGCTCCCCTCCAGCTCCGTCCGATAGGCCCGGATGGCCGAGCGGAGCCGGCGAATTCCTACCCGGAAATCGTGCAGGGCCTCCTGATCGAGCTGGTCGCCCAATCGTGCGTGGGCCATGTCGATCTGATCGAGATAGCTCAGTGAGAGAAGGCGCGATGCTTCCTGAGCCGATCGGTCGAGCAGGTTGGAGGGAAGTCGGGGTGGCATGACCTACTCACCCAGCCGCCGGAGCTCGCGATCGCTCATCAACCACTCGAGACATCCGGTGCCGGGCTTGGATGGGTCGTCCATCTGCAGAAGACAGGCGCCCCCTTTTTTGAGATTCACGAACGAGACGCTCCTGCCGCTCAGGAGATATCCTACCAGAAGCCCAAGGTGCGGCTCGTGTCCCACCACCGCCACCGTTTCCCGATCGCCCTGTTTATCCAGCCAGGGGCGCAGGTCTTCGGGCCGATGTTCGGAGGTGAGCTCCTCCACCTCCTCCAGGTCGACCCCGTATTCCCGATTGACGATTTCAGCAGTTTGCGCCGCGCGAGTCCACGGGCTGGTCGCGATCAGGTCGAGGGATGGGATCAGGCGGGCCAGCCCGGCCGCGGCCTTTCTCACTTCCTTTTTGCCCTTGGGCGTGAGAGGGCGCAGGCTGTCGTCTTTACCGGTCCGCTCCCATTCCTCCCGGTCGCCGGCCGGACCATGCCGCACGAGGAGAATTTTCACCGGGACTCAGTGCGTTTGCGGGAACGGGGAGAGCGAACCTTGGGCGGTGCCGTCCTGGACGCGGTCGAAGGTTCTCCTCCGTTTTCCAGGGTCTGATCTGAAGGCGGCTGGCCCCGCTCGCCGAAAATGGGAACGAAGTGAAGCCCGGTGCTCGCGGCCGCGACCCGTGACGACTCCCGGGCCCGGGCCTGGAACACCGCCTGAGACCGGATTGGCTCCTCCCCCTCTTCTCGAGGTACCCGCAGATAGGTCCCGTCGCCCTGCAGCATGCGGGCCTTCACGTTGTCTTTCAGGATCACGGGCAGAATGTCGTTGACCAACCGGCTCTTGAGTTTGGGGTCTTCGATCGGGAACATCAGCTCGATGCGGCGATAGAAATTCCGGGGCATCCAGTCGGCGCTGCCAAGGAAGACATCGGGGTCGCCCGCGTTCTCGAAGTAGAAGATGCGGCTGTGCTCCAGAAACCGGTCGACGATGCTGGTTACCCGGATATTCTCTGAGAGACCGGGGACGCCGGCCCGGAGACTGCACGTCCCCCGTACGATGAGATCGATCTTTACCCCCGCCTGGGCTGCACGGTACAGCGGATCGATCACCGTGGGCTCGACCAGCGCATTCATCTTGACGATGATCCGGGCCGGCTTGCCCTGCGCCGCGTTTCTCTCTTCCCGACCAATCAGCTCGATCACCTGTTCCCTGAGTCCCAGCGGGGCCACCAGGAACTTCCGCCAGCGGCGCCCCTGGGAGTAGCCGGTCAGCAGATTGAACAGCTCGCTGGTGTCCTCGCCGAACTCGGGACGGGCGGTAAACAGGCCGATATCGGTGTAAATCCTGGCGGTGGTCGGGTTGTAGTTACCGGTGGAGAGGTGCACGTAGCGCCGGAGTCCTTCGGGCTCCCGCCGGACCACCAGGGACGCCTTGCAGTGGGTCTTGAGCCCCACCACGCCGTAGACCACGTGCACGCCGGCATGCTCCAGCGAGCGGGCCCACACAATGTTGTTTTCCTCGTCGAACCGGGCCTTCAACTCCACCAGCGCGGTGACCTGTTTTCCGTTCTGTGCCGCGCGCTCGAGGGCCTGGATGATCGGGCTTCCGCCACTGGTGCGGTAGAGTGTCTGCTTGATCGCCAGCACCTGGGGATCGTCGGCGGCGCGCTCGATGAAGCTCACCACCGCTCCGAACGACTCGAAGGGATGATGAACCAGTATGTCCTGGGAGCGGATCAGGTCGAACACGTCGGTGGCGGAGGCGAACGCAGCGGGCACCACCGGCACCAGGGGCTCGTCCTTGAGATGCCGCATTCCATCCACCCGATGCAGTGCCATGAACCCGGTGATGTCCACCGGACCGGTCACCCGATACACATCGCGGGCCTGCAGATCGAGGGCCGCAACCAGCATCTGGACAAAGCGCTCATCCGCCGTCTCGGAAATCTCCAACCGCACCGCGTCTCCCCGCATCCGCTGACGCAGGTTCTCCTCGATGGACTGGAGCAGGTCCTCCGCGTCGTCCTCATCGAAGGCCAGGTCGGTATTCCGGGTAACCCGGAAGACGGTATGCCCCAGCACCCGGAACCCACCGAAGAGCCTCCCCAGGTTGGCCGCGATGATGTCCTCCAGCAGCACGAAGCGGAGCCGGTCGGTCGCCGCGCCGGGCAGCACCACCACGCGATCGAGCACCGCGGGCACCTGCACCACGGCGAACAGCTCCTGCAGCTGGCTGGCCTGCTTGCGCTCGACCAGGAGCGCGATGTTCAGGCTCTTGTTGTGCACGTGAGGAAACGGGTGCCCGGGGTCGATCGCCAGCGGAGTCAGCACCGGATACACGCTGGTATTGAAGAACCGGTCGACGAAGCCGCGCTCCGTCGGGTTGAGCTCCTCCAACCGCACCCATTCGATTCCGCTCTCCCGAAGCTGGGGCATCAGCTCCTGGTGCAGCAGCTGATACTGGTCCGCGACCAGCCGGTGCGCCCGCTGCTCGATGCGGTCGAGCTGTTCCACCGGCGACAGGCCGTCGGCGGGGAAGTCCTGGGGCTCGAGCCCGGCGTAGAGTTGCTCCTGCAGCCCGGCGACCCGGACCTCGAAGAACTCGTCGAGGTTGGAGCTGACGATGGAGAGGAATTTGATGCGCTCGAGCGCCGGGTTGGTCGGGTCGGCCGCCTCCTCCAGCACCCGCGCATTGAACTCGAGCCAGCTCAGCTCGCGATTGAGATAATTCT
>DASUVR010000235.1:0-10752 GCA_036378855.1 Gemmatimonadales bacterium
GCACCCAGGTGCAGGGCGAGGTGCGGATCTGCCCCGGCCGCTATCGGATTTTCGACGCCAACGAGCAAGGCATCATCATTGCCGCAGCCTCGGGCACCCGGATCGATCTGACCGGAGTGATTCTGGAGAGCGGCGACTCAGTGCCGGCTCGGTTCGTAGGCGCCGGTATCACCAGCCGAGGCGTGGATGCCGTAACCATCACGGGCGGCGCCATCCATGGCTACCGATACGGGATCCGCCTGGAAGGTGGCCGGTCTCACCGGGTCAGCGGCGCCGATCTCTCCGGCAGCCGGGATCAAGCCGCGCGCTCCACACCGGCGCGGCCGGAGGCCGCGGACCAGCTGAACCTGATTCGGGCGGACAGCTTCGAGCGGTATGGCGGCGGCATTCTGCTCCGGCGAACCAGTGGAACCAGCATCACCGGAGTCACTGCCCGGGCCGCTCAAAACGGGATCGCGCTCATGGAGGTGCGAGACAGCTACATCGCCGATAACGATGTGTCGGCGAACAATGGTTGGGGCATTCAGCTCTGGCGGTCGGCCCGCAACGTCATTGCCCGGAATCGCGCCGATCATACCCGCCGCTGTGAGTCTCAGGTGCCGGCAGGAGATTGCGGCGCGGCCGCCCTGCTCCTTCGCAACGCGAGCGATTCCAACACCATCGTCGACAACGATCTCAGCGCATCGAGCCTGGGTCTTCTACTCGCCGGGGATCCCAGGGCAATGGAGCCATCGGTCGGTAACCTGGTGTACCGCAACGACGCCTCAGCCGCCTTGCGGACCGCCTTCGTTTCGTCTTTCGGGTGGAACAACATCTTTCTCGACAATCGGGCAGACAGCACCGTCATCGGAATCCGGCTGACCCACTCGGGCGGGTCGACCGTCAGGGGTAATACCATCATCGGCGCCCGAACGGCCGGCATCGTCAGCGAAAACGGCAACGACAATGTGATTCTGGGAAACGTGGTGATCGGCGGAGGTGTGGGGATCAGGGTGGCCGCGCCGGCTCAGCAGGGCGATTCCAGTCAGCGTTACCGGATCGACGACAACCGGCTGTCGCGACTGGAACAGGGCATCGTGATGGAGCATACCACCCGGGCTCAAATCCGGGGGAATATTTTCGATGGAGTGGGAGACGGATTGGTGGTGGACGGGGACGGGCACGCCAGTGAGGTGACCGGCAACATCTTTCTTCGAGCATCCCGCTGGTTCATCGAGGCGCCGGATCTGGCCGCAGGCGGGAATTACTGGGCAACGGCGGATGCGTCAACCGCAACTGCCAAGGTGAAGGGCCGGATCAGCGTGCTCCCGTGGAAGCCGGCCAGCGCGGCAGGTTACTGAAGAATTTCCTTGGCTACGGTCCGCAGGTCTCTCGGATTGAACGGCTTCCTCACCCGACGAATCGGTTGTCCGCCAAATGGCTGGGGCAGCTCCTCTTCACCCCGGCAGGCAACGACCAGCCGGCTTCGTGCCTGGGGACAGGTGTGGAGCAACACGTGGGCGAACGGCTCGGCCGATCCGGTCGGCATCCGCACATCCGCGATGATCATGTCGTATTCTCCCTCTTGGGCCAATCTGAGGGCCTGTTCTCCCGACCTCACTGATTCGACCGCGTGCCCATCTGGGGCAAAGAGCGCTCGGATGAGACGATGGACCGCCGGGTCTTCGTCCACCACGAGAATGCGGCGATGGGACTGCCCGTTCTTGGAGCTGGGGGCCGCAGCCTCCAGGGGCAGGTCGGTTTCGTAGATGGGCAGGCTGATCCGGAACTCGGCTCCCGCTCCGCCTGGTTGCTCGTAGGTGAGATCTCCGCCGTGCGCCTTGACCAGGCCGTAGCTGAGCGAGAGCCCCAAACCAGTGCCTTCTCCAGGCGCCTTGGTGGTGAAGAACGGAGTGAAGAGGTAGGGCGCCAGATGCTTCGGCACTCCAGGGCCGTTGTCCCGGACTCGCAGCACCGCCTCACCCTCTTCCCGGCTGGTGAGCAGGGTAATCCGCCGGTTATGCTCAGAGGGCAGACTGGTTACCGCCTGCACGGCGTTGGTGATCAGATTGAGCAGCACCTGCTGCAGCTCGTAGCGGTCTCCCAGCACGATCACCGGATCGGCGCTCAGCTCGGAATTCAGATCGATGCCGTGCAACTGCAGCTCGTACACGATCAGGAGCGATGTTCGGGTAACCACATCGTTCAGATCCACCGCCGTCTTCTCACTGACTCCGCCTTTCCGGGCAAAGGTCAACAGATTGCGCACGATTCGCCCGGCCCGTTCGGCCTGATCGTGGATGACCCGGAGATGCTCGCGAGGAAGATCGGGATGGGCCGGCCGCTCCAGTAGCAGCTCCGCCAGTCCGGCTATCGACGTCAGCGGATTGTTCAGCTCGTGCGCCACACCGGAGACGAGTTGCCCAATCGACGCCATCTTGTCGTTCTGGATGATCTGGGCCTCGAGCATCCGCTGCTCGGTAACATCTTCGATGAGAATCACCACCGAGCCGGGCCGAACTCCCGCCAGCGGTGCCGCCGTCAGCCTCAGAACTCGTTGGCTCTCGTCCAGTCGCACGACCAGGGGGGCGCCCTTCTCCCCCCGATAGGCCGCCTCGATGATCCCGGCCACCGGTGCTGCCGCTCCGGCAAACAGCTCCGAAAAGTTTCGTCCCACCAGCTCAGGCTCGGCGACTTCCGCCAGGCTGGCCAAGGCGCGGTTGGCTCTGAGGATTGCGCCACCCGGCCCAACCACGGCGATTCCCTCAGCCAGCGCATTGAACGCGGTCTCCCACTCCTGCTGCCCTCGGCGCACCATTTCGTAAAGGCGGCTGTTGGCCAGCACGACCGAGGCGTTGGTGGCAACGGTGGACAAGAGCCAGAGGTCTTCGGTGGTAAATGGCCCTCCCCTCCGATCGGCCACCGCCAGAGCACCCATCGTGATGCCCTGAGCCCGGAGCGGCGCAACAGCCGCAGAGCGCACCAACACCCCGCCGATGAGGTCTACGGTCGGAGTATCCTCGCCTTGGGCCACCTCGATCCGGTCTCGACCGATGGCAAACCGAACCAGTGCGCTCTCCGAATCCGCGCTGACCTGGCCCACCATGGATTCCAGCGTGCCGGACCCGGCCACCACCCGAAGCAGTTTGCCATCCGTCTCCACCACGACCACGATGGCCCCGTCGGCCTGGAGGAATCGAGCGGCATACTTGGCGACCTGGTCTACCACTCGATCCAGCTGAATCGACTCGGACAGGACGTAGCTCAACTCCTGCAGTGAAAACAGCTCACTGATGCGGCGGTCGACCTGCACCGCCAGCTGGTCGGCCTTTACCTCGGCATCCCCGGTGCGCTTCCGGGCTCGGAGCAACGCCACCGAAAAGGTCCCCAGCACGCTGAACAAGGCGAACAGCGAGATCCACCAGACATGGTCCTCGGCCCACCAGGCGATGGCCATGAGGAGAACCGTGGACACGAGCTGAAGGGGGATCTCCCACTGCCGGAACCAGAGCGAGCCAGCCACCAGCGCCACGGCAAAGAAGAGCAGCAGTGTGACTGGCAGGCGAGGCAGCGCGTTGGTGGTGAGGATCGCCGCAATGATGGACACCACTGCGGCCAGGGCGGCAACAGCCGCCATCGGGAGAGGAGAAGCAGCCTGACGGCGCGCCAGCTCAGGGCTCCCGGGCTTGGCTTCGGACAACGCGCTCGGTCACATATGCCTCCGGTGGCGCGTTCGGCTTGATGCGGATCGACTTGGCAGGAATACCCACATTCACGTGATAGGGCCGCACGTCCTTGGTGGCCACTGCGTTGGCTCCGACCATGGCGTTTCGACCCACGCGAACACCCGCCAGCACGGTGGCGTGATAGGTAATTCGAACGTCGTCTTCGAGAACGGTTCGTGCGTTGGTGACATCCTTCTGGTCCACGATGCTGTGGGTGTGGCTGTAGATGTTGGCGTAATCGGAAATGCTCACCCGGTTGCCCAGCGTAATACCTCCGCGATCATCCAGCAGCACGTTGCGGTGGACCACGACATCATCGCCCACCTCCAGGTTGTAGCCGAAGGAAAACTCCACGAACTGAAACGCTTTGAAATTGCGGCCCACCCGGGAAAAGATGTGGCGGGCCAAAAGCCGGCGGAATCGAACCCCCAGATGCACGTTCCCGCCGCCGAGCGGTGAACGGTCAAAGCTCTGCCACAGCCAAATCAGCGGTTTCACCCGGGCGTACCGCTCGACGTCCACCTCTGAGTAGTACTCCGGCTCCAGCGTGACGTTTCGGGGATCCAGTGAGAGCAGGGCAACCCGGGTGGCTTCCGGGGTCTTGGGATCCTGCAGCATCCCTTCATAATCCTGTGCGCCCGGATAGGTGATCTGGAACAGCAGCTCGCGGGTGATCCGGTGCCAGTCAGCCTTCGGCTGCGACAGCTGTTCCTCGAGATCGGCCAGCCATCCGTCGTAAAACTGATCGGTGGCCTTGGGCAGGCGGACTTCGCGCAACGGCAGCAGAACCATTGGGGGGTCTCGTTCAGTCCCCGTCAGGGGGTGGAAGTGCCCGTTTAGTCTAATGATGTGTAGGGCGAAACCGGGACACCAGTGGTGCCGAATGCAGCAGTAGGATTTTACAGGGAAATGATTTGCACGTACCGGCAGCTCTGCTGCAGGTCCTGCTTCGAGACCGGCTACCGCCCGGTGTCGACCGGTTCGGTTCTGGACCGGGCGGCCACCCGGGCTCGCTCCCGGTCCAGCAGCGGCAGCTTCCGCTCCCAGTCTTCCGAGGTCAGTGCCCCATAGGACAGCAAGAACGAGTCGTTGACCGGTATCTCCTCCTCGAACAGATACAAGGCACTCGCCTGCTCCCGCACTCCCAACTGCTGCGAATTAAATCGTGGGCTCAGGGCAACAACGCCAAGGGGGCGGAATACCCGGTTTCTGATGAGGATGGTCAAGGTTTGGGGATCGAACCTTACATCGGCCCGTTGTCCGAAGAAGCTGACCAGCCCGATTCCGGGAGTGGCCACTCCGGCCCGCGATGCCACAGAGTCGATAGCCCGTTTGTGGCTGTCGAGCAGGGAGCGAAGCGATTGAGCGGCGTCCCGGGCAAAGAGGGGCATGAGCCTGGGATCGAGCGGAACGAATCGGATGACCAGATTGTCATCCCCGACCCGGAGGGAAAGATCGTCCTGTGACAGGCTGCCATACCCTTGGGGAAGAGGCCGGCCCTGATTCGGCGAATGGCCTGGGGGTGGCGCCTGACCTGCGGCTGGCGCCTGACCGGGGGCTGGCGACTGGCCTGGGGCCGGCCGAGCGCAGCCGAGGACCAGAACAGCGAGACCAAGATGACGCGGGCTCATGGATTTTCCCCTTGGGCGGCTGCCAGGACACTCTCGGCCAGCTCGGGTATTCCCGCTGCCGAACGGCTGCTGGTCATTTCGACCTGATCGTTCCGGAGCTGCAGGGTTTCTGCCAGCTCCCGCTGACGGGCTGCAGCGGCGGCGCGGCTCAACTTATCCGATTTGGTCAGGACCGCCAGCACCGGCCGGCGGCTCTCGATCAGCAACTCCTGCATTTCCCGATCTTCCTTCGATGGGTCGTGTCGAATGTCGAGCAGCCACACGATCCCGCTCAGCGTCTGCCTGCTCCGCAGATAGCTGTGGATGAGCTTGCGATAGCCGGCCCGATCGGTCTTGCTGGCCCGGGCAAAGCCATAACCCGGCAGATCCACCAGATACAGCGATGGCAGCCGGTAAAAATTGAGCAGTGTAGTCTTGCCTGGAGAGCTGCTGACCCGGGCCATCCCGGGTCGGCCCAACAGGGCATTGATCAGGCTCGTTTTGCCCACGTTCGACCGCCCGATAAAGGCGATCTCGGGAAGCGAGGGCTCCAGCCGCACGCCGGCGTCGGGAAAAGAGCCGATGAACTCGACCGGCTGCGATGCCAGCGGATTGGGAGTGCCACCCGCATGTGAGAAGGGCGCACCCTGTGCGCCCCTACCGACCGACTGACCACCTGACCGTCCGACCTTCGTTGCCTCCCCGCTGCCCCGCTGCCCCGTCTGACTCACGCCTCCCGCTTGGTCCGAGCCCGCTCGGTGACGATGAGGGGCGACGTGCCCTCGCTGATCGCTTCCTTGGTGATCACGATTTCCCGGACATCTTCCCGGTTGGGAAGATCGAACATGATGTCCGTCATCATCGTTTCCAGGATGGCGCGGAGCCCGCGAGCGCCGGTGCCCCGTTTCAGAGCGCGTTGGGCCACCGCGCGGAGTGACTCGGGATCGAAGGTGAGCCCGACATCTTCCAGCTCGAACAGCTTCTTGTACTGCTTGGTCAGGGCGTTCTTGGGCTCGACCAGAATCCGGATCAGGGCCTCCTCGTCGAGCGCCTCGAGCGAGACCACCACCGGCAGACGTCCGACCAGCTCGGGGATCAGGCCGAATCGGAGCAGATCGTCGGGCTCCACCTCGGAGTAGGGATTCCCCTTGCTGAGCTGCGGCGTGGCCTTGCGGTCGTCGGTGCTGAAGCCGATCTGCTGCCGGCCGGTGCGCGTCTCGATGATTTTTTCCAGCCCATCGAACGCGCCGCCGCAGATGAAGAGGATGTCTTTGGTGTTGATCTGAATGTATTCCTGCTGCGGGTGCTTCCGGCCACCCTGGGGCGGCACCGAGGCGATGGTGCCTTCCAGAATCTTCAGCAGCGCTTGCTGGACGCCTTCGCCCGAGACATCCCGGGTAATGCTGGGGTTCTCGGATTTCCGGGCAATTTTGTCGATTTCGTCGATGTAGACGATGCCGCGCTCGCACTCGGCCACATTGAACTCGCCGGCCTGAAGCAGCCGGACCAGGATGTTCTCGACGTCCTCTCCGACGTATCCGGCTTCGGTGAGCGTCGTGGCATCGGCGATGGTAAAGGGCACATCGAGAATGCGGGCCAGGGTCTGGGCCAGCAGAGTCTTGCCCACCCCGGTGGGCCCGAGCAGCAGAATATTGGACTTGTCCAGCTCGACATCGCCTTCTCTGCCGCTGGACGCATTGATCCGCTTGTAGTGATTGTAGACCGCTACCGCGAGGGTTCGCTTGGCCCGCTCCTGTCCGATCACGTACTGGTCCAGCACGTCCTTGATTTCGCCGGGCGTGGGAACCTGGGTAATGCTGTCGGCAACCTCGCGTTCCTCATCTTCCGCCAGGATCTCATTGCAGAGCGTAATGCACTCGTTGCAGATGTAGACCGAGGGGCCGGAAATGAATTTCCGGACCGAATCCTTCGATTTCCCGCAGAAGGAGCAGCGGAGATGCTTGTCGTTGGACATGGAGCGCTTCGTGATGGAGGTGGATTGGGTGCCGGGTAAACTGCCCCCGGGTCTCCCGACCGTCAAGTCTCCTTGCCGTCCTTGCCGTTCGTGTGTGGCACCAGGTCCTTGTGTGGCGTGAACACGCTGTCGATCAGGCCATACGCCTTGGCTTCTTCCGCGCTCATGAACCGGTCGCGATCCATGTCCCGCTCGATGGTCTCGATCGGCTGCCCGGTATGGAGCGCGTAGAGCGAGTTCATCTTGGAGCGGAGATAGAGGATCTCGCGAGCCTGGATCTCGATGTCGGCCGCTGTGCCCTGGGCTCCGCCCGAGGGCTGGTGGATCATGATCCGGGAATGGGGCAGCGCACTGCGCTTGCCCTTGGCGCCGGCGGCCAGCAGGAAAGACCCCATCGAAGCGGCCATTCCCATGCAGATGGTATTCACCGGTGCTCTCAGGTGCTGCATGGTGTCGTAGATGGCCATGCCGGCCGACACCACTCCACCCGGCGAATTGATATACAGGTAGATGTCCTTGTCCGGGTTGTCGGCCTCGAGAAACAGCAGCTGCGCAATGATGATGTTCGAGACGTCGTCATTGATGGGAGCGCCCAGAAACACGATCCGATCCATCAGCAGGCGGGAAAAGATGTCGTAGGTGCGCTCGCCGCGACTGGAACGCTCGATGATATAGGGCGGATACAGAGTGGCCATCGTCAGGACTTGACCTCTTCAATGGTGGACTGCTTCAGGAGGAAATCGAAGACCTTGTCCTCGGTCAGCACCCGCTCCAGCTCCTGGAGCCGGTTGGCCTTTTGCAGCGAGGCATACACCTGGCCCGCGGGCGTTCCCCGGGCAGCGGCCATGCTGTTGATTCGCTCGTCGATATCCGACTCGGTAGCGCGAAGCCCGTGCGTTTCGATCAGAGCATCGAGCACGAGATCGCGCTTGACCTGAGTCTCCGCGATGCCATGAAACTGCTGCTCGAACCCCTCCAGCTGGTCCTGGGGAACCTTGTACATCTCGGCGTAACCGTGCAGGAGCCGGTGAACCAGGGAGTGCGGGGCTTCGATCCGATTGGCCTCGACGATCTGGGCGATCAGTTGTTGCCGTAGCTGGGCGTCTGCCTCCCGCGCCGCCTCACGCTCGAGGTCCTGGCGGATGGCGGCCTTGAGTGCGTCCAGGCTTTCGAAATCGCCCGACTCACGGGCCAGAGCATCGTCCAGCGGCGGCAGCTCCTGCCGCTTCACCTCATGCAGCGTAATCCGCACCCGGCGGGTCTGACCCCGGCGGCCCTCATCTGGATGGTCCTCGGGAAAGCGGACGTCGGTCTCCGTGGTCTCGCCCGGGAGCAGCCCCATGATCTGCTCTTCCAGCTCCGGAATGGCCTGGTTCTCGCCCAGCACCAGATCGTGCGGCTGAACCGGGCCGGCCACTCCGTTCTCTATTGGAGCGACCTCGACGCGAACCATCTGGCCTGGCGCCGGCTTGGTTCCTTCGATCGGGATCCAGGTGGCCTTGTGCTCCTGGATTCGGGCCAGCTGCTCCGCCACCGCCTCATCGGTTACCGGTGCTACCCGCCGCTCCAGCCGGAAACCCCCGATCCGATCCAGCTTGAGCTCCGGCCGTACCTCAACCAGCAGCTCGAACTCGATCGGGCTTCCCTCTTCGAACTTCAGATTTCGAATCGAAGGATCGGTAATCGGTTTGAGCGACTCACTGGTCTTAGCGGTTTCCCAGCTCTCCCGAATCACTTCTTCGAGAACCGTCTGGCGAATGGCATCGCCGAAGCGCTTGCGGACGACGGTATCAGGTGCCTTCCCCGGGCGGAACCCCGGCAGGCGAGCTCGCTTGGCATAGTACTTCAGGGCCCGGGCTTCCGCCTCGCGGATGCGGTCGACCGGTACCGTCACGTGCAATGACTTGGAGGCGGAATCTTCGGCGGTCTTCTCGACGGTGATGGAGCTCATTGTGCGGGAATCTACCCTGTGGCTCACCTCAGGGTCAATTTGGACTGCACCGCGCCACTCGTTGCACTGCGCTTCCGGGGGGCCACGGCCGGCCATTGCACCTCAGGCTGGTTCCAGCCAACATTCGGCCGGCCAGGCTTAGTGCGATCCTGTTGTGGTGCCCTGAACGGTGAAGTCCAATGCCCGCTTACGTCTCAGTGCTTCTTGCGGAGCTGGGGGTCTCTCCATCTGAGAACCGAGACCGCTAGGCCATGGCAACCGTGCTCCTGGTTGACGATGAGCAGCCCGTCAGGAGTGCGCTTCGGAAGATCCTGGAGCAGAGCGGGCTTGCCGTGCGCGAGGCCAACTCGGGCCGGGTGGCGCTGGAGGCTCTGGCTGACGACTCCAGCATTGCGGCAGTGGTCAGTGACTTCATCATGCCCGAGTTGGACGGCCTCGACTTCTACGATGCCCTGGTCGCCCGATCTCCCCACCTCCGAAACCGGGTGGTTTTTCTTACCGGAGCTGCCCGAGACCCCACGGTCCATCAGCCGCTCGAGGATCGTGGGGTGCCTCTCATCAACAAGCTGGATGATTTGAACATTGTCCTCGACGCGGTTCGACTAGTGCTCCTTCGCCCAATCGAGTTGCCCTGAATCGGGACGCTCCTCGGGGGACTCGCGGGATCATCGGGCCAGCAGTATGATGGTGCAGTCCAACGCCACAGCCTGCTCAGGAAGATCCGATGGCCGCGCGCATCCTCGTCGTAGATGACGAGCCAATGGTTCGGGCTCTCATCGTTCGCGCTCTGACGGATGAAGGGTATGAAGTCATTGCAGTGGCCAATGGCCGTGCTGCGCTGGACGCGGCCCGCGGAGCCGACAGCGGATTCGACCTGATCGTCACCAACAATTACATGCCCGGTCTCACTGGACCGGAACTGGTAGCGCGGGTCCGGCAGGACTTTCCCGAGCTGCCGATCCTCCACATCGATGACCTGGTCCGGCGGGAGCGGTTAGGGCACTTGCCCTCCGATATTCCGACCATCTACAAGCCTTTCAGCATAGCCACCCTGACCGGCACCGTTCGCAAGCTGCTCGACCGAGACTAGACCGCGCTCAGGGAATCTGCCAGAGCGACGGCAGCGCACCGCTTTTCCTTCCCCGGTTCTTTCACCTATCTCTTTGCCCATCATAGCAATAACTATTGGCCTGGGACCTGCTTGGAGGCCTCAGCCTGTGGTAAACCCAACCTGACCGAGGAAACTGCCTTGCCCAAGCTGCGGTTGAGAATGGACACGGTCCGAAGCAAGATTCTGGTCTTCGCGCTGACCGTAGCCCTCATCCCCTCCGGGCTCACCGCATGGATCTCCTATAGCCAAAACAGCCGCGCCCTGGAAGCAAAGATCAAGCAGGAGCTGCTCAGCTCCAGCGGCCAGGCTGCCCGCGAAATGGACGTGTGGCTGAAGGAGCGGCTGTATGATCTCCGGGTGTTTGCCAGCTCCTACGAAGTCTCGGAAAAACTCTCCCGTCG
>DASUVR010000236.1:0-8163 GCA_036378855.1 Gemmatimonadales bacterium
GTCCAGCCCAGCACTCTCTTGGCCTTGCTCACATCCAATGCGCTCCGGAAGAGCTCGCCGGCTCGAGGCGGAGCAAACTCCATCCGTGGCTTCTTCTCACCCATGACCTCTCCTACTGCCTGGGCCAGCTCGAGCACGCTCCGCTGCCGCGACGTGGCAATGTTGAAGGCTGGGGCGTCCAAGGCGGTGCCCTGGGGAGCGGGCACGGTGCTGGCCAGCACATTGGCCCGGGCCACGTCCTTCACGAACACATAGTCCCGGGTCTGCTTCCCGTCTCCGAATACAATCAGAGGCTCGGCCGCCAAAAGCCGCGACACAAAGATCGAAACCACTCCGGCTTCCGACTTGGGATCCTGCCGGGGGCCGAACACGTTGGCATAGCGCATGGCAATTCCCTCGAACCCACGAAGCGCTGCCAGGGCGCGCAGGTAGTACTCGCCGGAGAGCTTACTCACGCCATAAGGCGAAACCGGCAGCTTGGGCGCGGTTTCCGGCGTGGGTATGACCTCGGGGTCACCGTAGACCACTCCGCCGCTGCTCGCGAAGATGAATCGCCGCACACCGCCTTCACCCGCGCCCTCGAGGAGATTGACCAGACCCACCACGTTGATTTCGCTGTCGAACGCCGGCCGATCGACTGAAACCCGGACATCGATTTGCGCCGCGTGATGGTTGATCACATCGAAGCGACCCGTGGCAATGGTGCGTCTCGCCTCAGGCGAGCGGATATCCGCGCGCACGAAGCGGGCGCCCCGGGGAACGTTCTTCTCGTGACCCCGGGAGAGATCGTCCAGCACCACCACTTCCCATCCTCCCGCGAGATACGCCTCGGCAATATGGGATCCGATGAAGCCTGCTCCTCCCGTCACCAGTACCCGGCCACTCATGCTTCACGTCTCCGCATTCATCTCTCCACAGCTAAGGGGATCCCTGCCGGCCACTGAACGCCCCGCAATATAGAACTGGGGTGTAAGCGGGGAAGCGGCTGGGACGGCCTGGATGCGGGAAAGACGGAAAGCAGTGATTGCGAGGGGACTACCCAAAAAAGGAATGGATCGAAACCTGACGGCTTCGATCCCTGACTATTCCTTTGTCGTCTGTGCTCTTCCCGCTCTCCGACCTCCCTGCCTCCGACCTTACTGCGGCAGCTTGGCCACCTGCATGACATCGGTTCCGGGCGGGATATCAGGGGAGACAACGTTGAGCAATACGCCGGTGGCCGTGTGATCGCGCACGTGGACGATCTGCATCGTGGCCATCAGCTCATTGACCCGGATCAGTCCATCGGAGGTGCGACCGGGCCGCCGGCGCATCTCGAAGATATCGCCCGGAGAAACACCGTCCTGCCGACCCTTGTTGATGAACACCACCATCTGGGGCTCCTTGAGGTCCTGACGCCCCAAGCCACCGATGAACGTCCCCCGTACTCCGTCTGACACCGGGACGGCGCGATTACCCGTTCCGGGATTGAAGCTCTCGAGGGGCAGCGTGCGCTGACCATTACGGATGGGCCCGTAGGTCGAGACGATCTTCGCGATGTAGCGCTCGTCGACCGCCTCGGTCACCACGGCCACTCCGGTGGGAATGATCACGTGTCCAAACGGGTCGATCTCTCCACCCACCTGCAGAAGCAGCAGGCTGTCGCCCACCGCAAAGGTGGCACCGGACGGAGCCTCTACGGAGATGCTGGTGAAAGGGAGGGCATTGGCGCGGCCGTTGACCGCCCTGATCTGCTGCGGTGTGACCGGGCCGACCACGCGCCCGTAGGGGAGCCGCTGATTCTCGGTCAGAAATCCTGACGAATAGAACTCACTCCGCCGAAGTGGACGGTAGGCCTGGTGCGTGTACGCCTTGAGAATTTCCGATACCTTCTGCGGCTTGCGATCGGGGAACAGAGGGCCTTGCTCGGCGTCGTTGGATTCGGCCATGGAGGGCTGCTGGGGACCGCGGGCCAGCGCGTCGGTCGAGTCCACTCCGTTCCCCCGCGCGCTATCCGCCACCAGGCTGCTGGAATCGCCTGCGACCTGAGGTACGGGCGTATCCATGGTGGGCACGGCCGCCACGTTGTCGACTGGCGCGATGCGCAGGATCTCCCCCGGATAAATCCAATGCGGATCCTCAACCACATCCGTGTTCAGGCGATAGATACCGGGCCAAAGGAAGGGATCGCTAAGGTAGTGCTGGGCCAGGTCCCACAGCGTATCACCCTTGCGGACCGTGTGAGTCTGTGGCAGCGGTGTTTTACTGAGGCTATCCCGGGTTGCCAGCGGGGCTGCTGCCGGAAGTGTCGAGTCCCGAGCGACCGCTGCAGAGTCCTGGGCCATGCCGACCGTAACCGGTGCCGTCACGCCCAGCGCGGTCAACCACCCGAACAGGTGCATCCGGCGAGCTGAGCGCCGGTTCGACTGGCGGGAACGGTTGCGCGGCATGCGGATCTCCCAGCGGTGTCGCTGTGTAGTGAAGGAAACGGGTAGCCGAACGCGAAGCTTCGCGGTCGGAAGCGCAAATTCAACGCCACTCGAGGACCACATCAACTCAGCTGCCTAAATTGTTGTAGGGCTTGAGGCTTGGTGGGTTTCCTTCAACCTGTTACTCGACCACCGAACTCTGGCGATCGGCGGGAGGACTGGCATCTCCCCAGCGGGAAGGCGGGATGGCCTCCGCCTTCCCCGCTTGCGGGGTTAGAACGGCAGATCGTCGTCTTCGGCGTCCAGCGCTTCGGGGAAGTCGTCGAAGCCTTCCTTGCCTTTCGGAGCCGCTGCACCGGCCGCGACCTTGGGTGCGGAGAACGTCTCCGCGCCATCCCCCCGACCGGACAACAGGATGAGCTCACGGCCGTTGATTTCGGTGGTGTACCGGGTCTGCCCCTCACGGTCCTGCCAGGAGCGGTATTCGATGCTTCCCTCGACGTATACCTTGTCTCCCTTCTTGCAGAAGCGCTCGGCGATATCGGCCAGAGTGGAGAATTTCGTATTCCAGAACACCACCCGATGCCACTCCGTCTTCTCCTGCTTCTCACCAGCCTGATTTTTCCATTGCCGGCTGGTAGCGATCGAGAGGGTGGCGACCCGCGAGCCGTTGGCAGTGCTGCGAACTTCCGGATCAGCCCCAAGATTCCCGATCAAAATGGCCTTGTTCAGACTGCGACTCACAGGCACCTCCAAGGTTCAACAGTAAGGTCCAACCAAGCGGGTCTGCGGATAATATAGACCTGGGCCGAAACGCTTCAACCAAAGTCCCGCCCGGGATGCTGTTTTCACGCGTGTTGTTCAAGCGGAAGCCACAACACCAGGGCGTCCTCTCTGGGGTTGCGGTAATACGCCGTGCGTTGTCCGACTGGACGGAACCCGGAGCTCAAATAGAGCGCCTGCGCCGACTGGTTGGACTCTCGAACCTCTAAATAAACCTCCTCGACCCGCCGCTTGCGAAAAAAACCCAGGGCCGAGCGCAACAACGCACGCGCCACGCCTCGGCGCCGAAAGTCGGGTGCGACCGCAAGGTTGAGGACCTCACCAGTGCCGGCCACTTCCCTGCCGATCAAGTAACCAGCAATGCCCCGCCCGCTGTGCGCCACCAGGCCGAAAGTCCAGGGGGACTCCAGCGCCTCACGGAAGCTGGCCTCACTCCAGGGATCGGTAAAACAGCGGCGCTCGATGGTGACGAGCGGGGCTGCATCAGCCGGGACTGCCGACCGAATCCGGTAAAGGTCGTCCATGAACACTCTCCCAGCGAGCCTGCGCTTCGGCCGGACGGCCGTACACGGGTTCCCACTCGCCGACCGTAAGCACCTCGCGCGCCCCCCCGGGGCGTCCCACCAGATCCAACAGCCGCGCCGCGTGAGGGTATCCCTCGGGTGGACCGATGATCGTCCGTCCCGACCAGCGCTCCAGGATCTCGACGACCTGATGGGCAGCCTCTCCCACCAGACTGTCCGGCTGCAGACCCCATGACACGATGTCCTCCGGCCGTCTGACCGATGGGACCAGCTCGGTGCGTATGCCATCTGAATCGAACCGATACGCCGCGGCGTACACTTCTCCCCGAAGGGCGTTCGAGATCGCAAGAACTAGGGCGTTGGGCCGAGCCACCTGGGCCGCCCGCACCAGCAACGAGGGAGCGGTCCACAGAGGGATTCGCCGAGTATCGACCAGCGCCTTTGCCACCGAAGCGCCCACCCGAAGCCCGGTGAAACTGCCCGGGCCATCGCTCAGCACCACACCTTGGACCGCGTCCAGCGTGCATCCCGCACGGCTGAGCAGGCGTTGAACGATAGGAATCAACGCCGCGGCATGGCGCCGGGCGCCCAGAAGATTCTCGTCCAGTGCTGCCGAGCCAGAGCCCGGTTCTCCCAGAGCGACCGAGGCACAATCACTGGCCGTGTCCAACGCCAGCCACATCAGAGAACCTCCAGCCGGCGCAGCTCCGGCTGGGCCACATGCGAGAGCCGGAACCGCCGGGTGGGTGAGGGCAACCACTCGCCGGCACGCTCGGGCCATTCAACCAGAATAGCGTCGCCTTCTGTCAGCAAACCTTCCCAGTCGAGGTCTGCTGCCTCCTCCGGCGAGCGCAGCCGAAAGCAGTCCAGATGAAAAACCGGTCCCCGCGCTCCGAGATACCGATGAACCAGGGCGTAGGTGGGGCTGGTAGCTGGACGGGTGACACCCAGGCCTCGAGTAACCGCCTGGATGAAGGTGGTCTTTCCTGCGCCGAGATCGCCCTCGAAGCTGAGCACTTCACCAGGCCTGAGCCGACGCCCGAGGGCTTCGCCCTCTGCCTCGAGCTCCGCCAAGGTCAGAGCCCGGCTCATGCCTGGCGGCGCAGCCGGGCCGGTGCTCGCCGCACGTCCGGCGCACCCGCGGCCTTGAGCTCGTTCAACTGATCCCGCAGCATGGCTGCCAGCTCGAACTCGAGATTGGCCGCCGCCTCACGCATTTGTCGCTCCAGCGAGGTGATGGCCGCCGCGCGCTTGGCCGGATCGTGCAAATCGATACGTTCCTGCGCCGCCGCCTTGGGATCGGGTCGCTCAGTGCGCGCGTCGGCCACGTGGGTCGACAGCCGCACCTCCTCCATGCTCTTGACGATGGAGACCGGCGTGATGCCGTGCTCGAGGTTGTAGGCCCGCTGAATGGTTCGGCGCCGATCCATTTCCTCCAGCGCGCGTTGCATGGACCCAGTGATTCGGTCGGCATATAACACCGCCCGGCCGTTGATGTGACGGGCGGCGCGGCCAATGGTCTGCACCAGGGACCGGTCCGACCGCAGGAAGCCCTCCTGGTCTGCGTCCAGAATGGCCACCAGGGACACTTCCGGAAGATCGAGACCTTCCCGCAGCAGATTGATTCCCACCAGAACATCGAAATCACCCAGCCGGAGCCCTCGAAGGATCTCCATTCGCTCGATGGCATCGATGTCGGAATGGAGATACCGGACCCGTACTCCCGCCTGCTGCAGGTAGTCCGTGAGATCTTCGGCCATTCGCTTGGTCAGGGTGGTGACCAGGACCCTCTCACTCCGAGCTTCCCGGAGACGAATCTCCGCCAGCAGATCGTCTACCTGTCCCCGCACGGGGCGGACGTCGACCTCGGGATCGAGCAGCCCGGTGGGACGAATGATCTGCTCCACCACGACTCCCTGCGACAGCTGAAGCTCGTAGTCGCCGGGCGTCGCCGATACGTTGATCATTTGTGGTGCCAGCGACATGAACTCGTCGAACTGAAGCGGCCGATTGTCCAGGGCGGAAGGAAGTCGAAAGCCGTACTCCACCAGAGTGAGCTTCCGGGCCCGGTCGCCATTATACATCCCGCCGATCTGAGGCAAGCTCACGTGCGATTCGTCCACCACCACCAGAAAGTCAGGCGGGAAGTAATCGATGAGGCAGGCGGGCCGTTCCCCTTCCCTCCGGCCGGTGAGATGGCGCGAATAATTCTCGATTCCGGCGCAGGTGCCGACCTCCAGCAACATCTCGATATCGAAGGTGGTGCGCGACTCCAATCGCTGAGCCTCGAGCAGCTTGCCCGCGCTCTTCAGCTCACTCAGCCGGACTGCCAGCTCTTCTCGGATCGCTTTGACCGCTCGCTCGATGGTGGGCCGCTGGGTGACGAAGTGCTTGGCTGGATAGATGGCACACTGGTTGAGCTGAACGATGGTTTCGCCGGTGAGCGGATTGATTTTGCTGATCCGCTCCACCTCGTCTCCCCAAAGCTCCACCCGGATGGCCTGTTCCGCGTAGGCGGGAAAGATTTCGATCGAGTCGCCCCGGACCCGGAAGGTTCCCTGCTCGAAGGACACATCGTTGCGGCCATACTGAATCCGCACCAGCTCCGCGAGAATGGCATCCCGTCCTCGATGCTCCGCCTGCCGGATCGTCACCATGAGCTTGCGGTATTCGACCGGGTCGCCCAAACCGTAGATGGCGCTCACTGTCCCTACGATGACGACGTCTTCCCGCTCCATCAGGCTGGAGGTGGCCCTCAGCCGCAGACTCTCGATATCCTGGTTTATCGAGGCGTCCTTCTCGATATAGACGTCGGTGGCCGGGACGTACGCTTCAGGCTGGTAATAGTCGTAGTAGGAGACGAAGTACTCTACCGCGTTGCGCGGCAGAAACTGGCGCAGCTCTCCATAAAGCTGGGCGGCCAGTGTCTTGTTGTGCGACATCACCAGCGTGGGCTTTCCGTAGTTGGCGATGGTATGCGCCAGGGTCATGGTTTTCCCCGACCCGGTGACCCCCAACAGGGTTTGATACCTGTCTCCCCGGCGGAGACCTTCGGTCAACTCACGGATGGCCTTGGGCTGGTCGCCGGCGGGCTGAAACGGGGCAACTACCTCGAAACGTGGACTGCTCATGACGGGAATATATACTGCCGGGATTTCTTCGGGGAGAGGGCTCTATTTCAGCCCGCCCAACAGCAGCAGCTTCTTCCACTGCGGTTCTGGCACGGGTATAACCGAGAGTCTCGGCTGCCGGACCAGGGCGAGATCGGCAAAGTAGGGATCGGACTTGATGGAAGTCAGGGTAACCGGCTGGGGCAGACGGCCGTCGGCCTTCACATCGATCACGGTCAGCTTTCCGTCCGGCTGCTTGGGATCGGGATAGGGCTCACTGACCACACGCGCCAATCCCACGATTTCCTTCTTGGCTCCGGAGTGGTAGATCATCAGCGGATCACCCGGAGCCATGCTCCGGATGTGCCGCAGAGCTACCGGGTTGCTTACGCCGTCCCACACCGCGCGCTGCTCTCGCTCCAGCTGCTCGAAGGGATACACCTCCGAATCGGTCTTGAGGATCCAGCGGTTCACGCCGGCGGCGCCTCTCGGCGCTCGATCTCTGTCACGCCTTTCACCTTCCGCACCGCCTTCATCACCTTCCCCAGGTGAGGGAGGTTGTCCACTTCCACGAAGATGGTGCCGAACACCGATCCGTCTCGGGTGTGCAGGTCGGCTCCCCGAATGTTGGTGCCGGTCTGGCTGATCGCTTCCATGATGTCGGCGTACAGGCCTCGACGATCCTCCCCAGTGACGGCGAGCCGTACCGCGAAGGCCTCTCCTGCGGTCTCCTGCCAATCGATATCCACCCGGCGCTCATCCGCGGCCAGCGTCAGCAGGTTGGGACAGTCAGAGCGGTGAATGGAAATGCCGCGACCCTGAGTCACATAACCGACGACCGAATCTCCGGGCACCGGTTGGCAACATTGGGCATAGCGAACCATGAGTCCATCAACGCCCTGGATCTTGATCCCCCGGCCCAATCGGATCCGATCGATGACCCGGCCGAAGACCGTGGGCTTGGGCTCCTGCATCTCATCGGTGGGCACGTCCGGATACAGGGCCCGAATCACCTGGCCGATCGGCACGTCGCCCCGGCCGACGGCGATTTCCAGGCCGCGTCCGTCTGCCAGCGAAAGCGTCTGGGCCGCTTTGGCCAGGCGCTCATCGTCCGGCAGGTTCAGTCGGCGACGGCGAACTTCTCTGGCCAGGATTTCCTTTCCCAGCGCGAGGCTGACCGTCTCCTCTTCGTGGTTAACCCACTGCTTGATCTTGTGGCGCGCCCGGGCGGTGCGAACGTGGCTCAGCCAATCCCGGCTGGGCTTGGCAGTAGCGCTGGTGAGAATCTCCACCGTGTCGCCGCTCTTGAGCTCCCGGTGCAGCGGCGCGATCCGGCCG
>DASUVR010000237.1:0-12124 GCA_036378855.1 Gemmatimonadales bacterium
CCCCAGTGGACCAGCACAACCAAACCCATCCCGAGCAGCGCAAAGACAGCGAAGTGGAAAGCGGTGTAAACCAGTATGGCCCCAAAGACCAGATGACTGGTATCTGGAGTTGAGTCACCGAACAGGACCACCTGCCCTAGCAGGCTCGGTGTCTGAAAGGGGTGCCCTGCGATGGTATCGAGGAGGAGGAACCAGGTGGCGACGGCGAGACCCCCCAGGATCCCGACATCCGTCCCCTCAGCCATTACGGAGTGGTTGGTATCCAGCATGCGTCACCTCCGGAGCAGGCCCTAGTGATGCGCCTACGGACGCTGCATCACATTGGGGCCGGATTCTCCGGAACGCAAGACGACAGGAGTGGGCAACTACCTGATCGAATCGCCCCGAGCTCGGCCAGGAGGATGGGGCGGTGGCTTGACCTCGGCCCCGAGAGCCGCCTGATCGAAGGTGCCACGCAGCCCCGGATGCCGCCGCCAAAGCAGGAACGCCATCGATCCAATCCCCAGCACGCTGCCGACCGTCGAGGTGAGCCAGGGAAACCGGTTATCCGTCAGGGAATAGAGCATGACCAGGTGGCCAAGAAACAACAGAAACCCGATCACCAGCCCGAGCCACACACCCATTCGGAGCGAAGGGTTTCGCGAAGCCAGATGTGCCAGCCACACCAGAAGCATGCCGAGCACGAGGAATACAACGAGGTGAAGAATTGAGTACTCAGCTACGGCTTGGGGCATGACATGGTAGCCGGGTGTGGTGTCTCGTCCCACGAACACCTGGCCGAGCACGTTCGGCGTATGCAGCGGTTGACCCTTGGCAACATCCACGATGAGATACCACACCGCAACGATCGCTGCGCCGATCAATCCGGTGAGCGCTCCCTCTCCGAGAACCGAATGTTCCCGACTGCTCATATTGGGCTCCGCCCGAGTGGGTAATGAGGTACCGAAAACCGGGTACAGATTGTCTCTGGCGGCGTGCTGATGATGTGTTCCGGGTCACCTGCTCTGGGGCGGGCCGGTGCGAGTGCAGTTGTCGCAGGGACACCCGCGGAGAAGTTGTTGAAAGGTGTAGATGCCGGTACTGTGGCCATCACTCCAATGCACCCGGAGACCATAGGCCCCGACCAGAGCCAGGCTCAGTGGGCGTACATCGGCCGACACCTTTGCCGGGTCCAGCAGCGGGCGCCCGCTGATTTCCTCAACGCAGCCGGCGCAGGGACACGCCAGCCGAAGCAGCCGGGCCGGGAAGAAGGCCTGGTGGCCTCGGTCATCCCATTCGATGAGGATGCCGTCGTCGCGGCGGTTGATGGCGTAGGGGACGGGGAGCATAGAGAGCTGGGAGCTGGGAGCTAGGAGCTGGGAGCTAGGAGCTGGGAGCTAGGAGCTGGGAGCTAGAGCTAGGAGCTGGAAGCTAGAGCTAGGACCTGGGAACTGGGAGCTGGGAGCGGAAAAGATAGAGGCCCCTCAGCATCGAGGGGCCTCTGCCTGGTTCCACCTTTTGGCGCGCGGCTCCAGGCTGCCTCAGGCCACTAAATCCCGCAGGCGCTCTCCGGTTTCTCCCTCGCGCAGACGGAGCAGGGCACGATCGCGGAGCTGCCTGATCCGCTCGCGGGTGACGCCCATCATCCGGCCAATTTCCTCGAGGGTTCGGCTGTTGCCGTCGTCCAGACCGAAATAGAGCCGGAGCACCTTGGCGTCCCGAGGCGGCAAAGCGGCCAGGGCAGCTTCGATGTCCCGCGTCTGGCTGTTGGCCATGGTGCTCATGTCGGTGCTTTCCTGCTCACCGCTGGTAAATCTTTCGATCCGCTCGTTGCCTTCCCCGTCCCGGGTGGGGTGGTCCAACCGGACCGCCTCCGAGTTCAGCGCGCTCAGTGAGCGCACTGCTTCGACCGTAAGACCGGTAGCGCGGGCCAGCTCCTCGGTGGTGGGCATGCGGCCCAGCCGGTCTTTCAGGAGCGTAGTAGTCCGCCCGAGCCGGCTCAGGTCTGCCGTGCGGTTCAAGGGAACTCGAACCGGCCGACCATGCCGGGCGATGGCCGCCTGGACTGCCTGGCGAATCCACCACACCGCGTAGGAAATGAACTTGACACCCCGGTCCGGATCGAACTTCCGGGCCGCGGTCATCAGTCCGAGGTTACCCTCGCCGATGAGGTCCACGAGGGGAACTCCCCGGTTCTGGAACTTCTTGGCGACCGACACGACAAAACGCACGTTGTGACGCGCCAGGCGCTCCTGGGCCGCAACGTTGCCCTTGAAGGCTTTGCGGGCCAGCTCCATCTCCTCTTCCCGATTGAGGAGGGGGACCCGGCTGATCTCATCGAGGTAGAGATCGAGGCTTTCCCGGCCTTCATCGATTGCACGGGCGATCTGCGCTGGTCGTACCGGCCGACGCTTGCTACGTGCTTTGATTGTCACGCTACTAGCCTCCCAGGGGACCCGTGTCCCTTGCTCGGTGAACAGCCACGACTGCGGCCGAGCCAGATTTGAAGGGCGCCAATATACTACCTAAGATGCGAAAAATCAACACCTTAGATAAAGTGCCATGGGACGGGGAGTTGCAGCACGCGAGGCGATGTCCCGAGGCATGAGGCCCTCAGGAACGACGATGGCTTCCCTCTGGCGGGTTGGATGTGGAAGGAAGGCGATAGTTGTTTAATTCTGCAACGTAGGTCCACCGCCGATACTGCTTCCTCCTTTATGTGGGTGGTTTGGCCATCATGGTCTTCATGTCGACCGGCTTCTCGGTGATCTCGTTCTTTTCCCCGGTGCCCTTGGCGCTCAGTACCATGGTCCTGCCTTTGTCCGTGCTCATCTTGACCAGATGCCAGAGCGGGGCCTCCGGCGACACCCAGGTGTCACCATCGCCACTGCGGTAGTGGCGGGTCTTGAAGGTACCGGCCGGAACGGTCACTGACTCTTCACCCACGAAGCTGGATTTGGCGCATAACTCCCGCCAATCGGTCTTGGAGGTAGGTGCCTGCCCCATGAAGCCTCCATTCATCTTCATGGCGGGCTGGCCTTCCATCTTGATTACCACTTCAGCCGGCGGGCTCGATCCTATCGCGGTGACATCCCACGGGCTGAGCATCTGAATGATGCTGCGCTTTCCCTTGTTCTGCATGATCATTTGAAACCAGTACATCCGCTTTCCTTCGCGCTGCTCCTCCTTGATCACCCCCATCCGGACAAGTTCCGGCTCCTCCTTGTCCTTGGTCTCCCATGTCATTTCCGCCCATTCGCCGACCACGGGTGGGCGGGCGAAGAACTTGGGTATATCGGCACAGGCGCCTTGCGCGCCGGCGACAGAGGGGAACAGGGCAGCCGCCAGTACAGCCAAGCAGGGGTAGCGCATGGGATGCTCTTGTCGGAGATAGCTCGAAATTACCCTGGGGACATGGGTCCGCAATCCAAGGCTCAGTGGCTGCCGCCGGACATCTGCTTCACCAGCTCGCCGACCACATTCTTGGCGTCGCCAAAGAGCATCCAGGTACGCTCCGAAAAGTAGAGCTCGTTGTCGATGCCGGCGAATCCTGGATTCTTGCTGCGCTTGATGGCAAACACAGTCCGGGCCTTATCGGCGTCGATGATGGGCATGCCGTAAATGGGGCTGCTGCGATCCGTGCGCGCAGCCGGATTCACCACGTCGTTTGCGCCCACCACCAGCGCGACATCGGCCTGAGGCATCTCGGGATTGATCTCGTCCATCTCCACCAGATCGGTATAGGGAATATCGGCCTCCGCCAGGAGGACATTCATGTGCCCCGGCATTCGGCCCGCCACCGGATGAATGGCAAACTTGACGCTGACGCCGCGTTTCTTGAGCTGATCGTAGAGCTCACGCACCTTGTGCTGCGCCTGAGCCACCGCCATGCCGTATCCGGGAACGATGACGACGAGATTGGACTGTTCCAGGACCTGCGCGCCACCTTCGATGGTCTCCGATTTGTATTCCTTCTGATCTCCTCCCGCCTTGGTCTGCTGTGTCTGTCCGAATGCCCCGAATAACACATTGGTAAAGGAGCGGTTCATGGCCCGACACATGATAATGGCCAGAATCAGACCGCTCGAGCCGTCCAGAGCGCCCGCAGTGATCAGGAGCTTGTTGTCCAGCACGAATCCCATGGCAACGGCTGCAAGGCCGGCATAGGAATTCAGGATCGCAATCACCGTCGGCATGTCAGCGCCGCCGATGGGAATGATCAACAGCACGCCGAACGTCAGCGCCAGCGCGATGATGATGGGGAACACTTTCGGCGCCCAGTCGGCTGCGGGATGCATGGTGAGCAGAACTCCGGCCAGCAGGGCTGTGGCCAGAAGGGCCAGATTGCTCACGTTCTGGAACGGGTAGGTGACGGGTCGCTGGGGAATCCACTTCACTTCCTGCAGCTTTCCGGCCGCCATGAGACTGCCGGTAAAGGTGAGGAAGCCAAGCACGACCTCCACGATGATGGCCACCATCCGGAAAGTGGTAAGGTTCTCCGGTCCTTCCGAGAACCAGAGATAGTACTTGGCGGTGCCCACCAGTCCTGCGGCAAGACCGCCGAAGGCGTGGGACAGAGCGGTCCGCTGCGGGACCGCGGTCAGCGGAACCCGAGAGAGCGGAACCCCCACCGCGAACCCCGCCACAATAGCCAGGACAATCCAGCCATGGTGTACCACCTCGGGCTGCGCCCAGGTGACGACGATGGCGATGGTCATGGCCGCGACGCCGGCGTACACACCGTTCCGGGCGGTGGCAGGAGTGTTCATCCAGTGGAGCGCAAAGATGAACAGCACCGTCGCGACCAGATAGGCGAACTGCACGATGCCGTGGCTCATTTGCGGTCAGCCGGCTTCCGTTCCGACTTGAACATCTTGAGCATCCGGTCGGTGATCAGAAAGCCGCTCACGATGTTGGTCATCGAGGCGAAGAGCGCGATGGCACCCATGATGCGAATACCCTCGGGATAGTCGGCACCGGTCACGATGATCGAGCCAACCACCGCAATGGCGGAGATGGCGTTGGTGATCGACATCAGGGGAGTATGCAGCAGCCGGGAAACCCGGCGGATCACTCCCACCCCAATGAAGGAGGCGAGAACAAAGACGAACATCATGGACCAGAAATCGAGCGTTTGCGTCATGATCCCGCCTTCTGCAGGGCTTCCTGCGTACGCTGGTGCTTCACCGCCCCATCGTGAGTGATGAGCGCACCCTGTTGAATGACGTCACTGAGGTCGAGCTGAAACCGGTTTTCTTTGGTGAAGGCCTGCACAAACGCCGTAAGATTCCGGGAGAAGAGCAGGCTGGCGTGGAGCGGCATGGAGGAAGGGAGGTTGAGCGGTGCCAGAATCGTGACACCATGCGCCAAAACCCTTTCCCCGGGACGAGACAACTCGCAGTTGCCGCCACCCTCCGCTGCCAGGTCAACAATCACCGCCCCAGGTCGCATGGACCGCACCATCTCGGCTGACACGAGACGGGGCGCGAAGACCCCGCCGATAAGTGCAGTGGTAATCACTACGTCGGACTGGCTGCACTGCGCCGCCAGCAGCTCCTGCTGGCGAGCCCGGTCCTGCTCACTCAATTCCTTGGCGTACCCACCACCAGCGGAGGCAGCCTCGTTGAGCTCGATGCCCACGTACTTCGCGCCTACACTCTCGATCTGCTCCTTGACCTCGGGCCGAACATCGGTGGCGAACACGGTGGCGCCCAGCCGGCGGGCCGTCGCTATAGCCTGAAGACCGGCGACACCGGCCCCGATCACGAACACCTTTGCCGGGGGCACCGTGCCGGCCGCGGTCATCAGCATTGGGAAGTACTTGTTCAGCTCGGTGGCGGCGAGAAGTGCGCCTTTATAGCCGGCAATGTTCGCCATCGACGACAGCGTGTCCATCGCCTGGGCCCGGGTGGTACGCGGGATCGCGTCGGTGGAAAACGCGGTCACCCCGCGTTCGGCCAGGGCACGGACTGCACCCAGGTTGCGGAGCGGCATCAACGACCCCAGGTAGACGCTGCCTGGACGCATCCACTGAACCTCGTCTCCCCTTCCGTTGCGGCTCTGCGGGGGGTTCACCTTCAGCACCAGGTCGGCTGCCAGCACCACCGCGGGATCGGTCTCGATCCCGACCCCAATCTCCCGGTACGCCGTGTCCGAAAAACCCGCATCCTCACCTGCCCCGGCTTCGAGCGAGACGGTGTAGCCCAGCTGGAGGAGCTTCTTGCAAGACTCCGGCACCAGCGCGACTCTGCGCTCGCCCGGCGAAGTCTCTTGGGGGACTCCGATGTGCATTGATGTAGGTCGCTGATCTCGGGATAGGAAAAGGGTCTCGGAACCGAGAGTCCAGGTTCCAAGCTCTGGAGCTCAGGGTCTAGAGTCTAGAGTCCGAAGGCAATCTCCACTAGAGGCCCTGGCAGTCCGGCAGCGGAGAAGTCGCCTCAAAGTTTGATTTTGGGCAACTCGAGGCCGGGAGCCAGACCTCCAGTCATGCGTTTCAGCTGGGCATTCAGCTCCGCCTCGACCTGATCGAGGCGCTGGCGTTCGCCCGCAATTCGCCGGGTTGCCTGCGCCTGAACCTCGGCTACTTGCCGCTTGACCGGCTTCACCTTATCGGCCACCAGGCTATCCACCTTGGCCCGAACCATCCGTTCTGCTCGGGCGACCTCTTCTCCGACCACGGCCTTGAGTCGCTGAGCGATCGCCTGGTCCAGGTTGCTCGAGATCGAGAGCTGGGGTGAGGAAAAGGTCCCTCCCAGCTGGGCCACCAGGCTCAGGTCGTTCAGCCCGCCGATCACACGCCACACCAGCCGCTCGACCTCGTTCGACTTGCGTCCGGCCGTGTCGGCGGTCCAGGCCACCTTGTTTGATCGCACCGCCCACCGGCCAGACAGCGCGGAACCTCGCATGCTGAACATCAGGTCGGCAGAGCCGATCCCCGGCATCATCCGAAAGGGGATGCCCGGCAGGTCGAAGGATGGCAATTTGATCCCCCGGAGCCGGGCATTCACCGAGTCGTGAGTCTGGGCGGTGAGATGATTGAGCACGGCGCCGATATCCACCGCGGCTACCGCTGAGCCTGCGGCGCGTCGGCCTACGGAGATGACGGCAGGTCGCCCATACAGAGCGGGCGCTGAGGTCAGTCCCTGGACACTTGCCTCGTAAGCGCCGCGCACCGGGCTGGTTCCCTCTATGGCAAAGTCGATCGAGCCCTGCTGCAACAGGAATTGGGGAAACTCCTTTGCCTTGGGAAAGTCGATGGTGGATCCCGCGGCGCGAAGCCGCTGTGGCCCAGGTCTGGGGCGAGGCAGCAACCCCGGCGGCATGTACTTCTGGGCCAGCTCCGCCCAGTAGAGCGCCTGTTTGAAGCGGTCGATGCTGACCTTGCCGAACAAGGCGTTACCAATGTCGGGACCAGCGAAGGTGGGAAGCTTCAGCAGGGACTTGGCGAAGGCGACGTCCTGTTCCGTCCCCTGGCGAACCTGCTCGACTCCCTCGCCCAGAAAGGTTACCGCCGCCTTCGCGTTGCGCTCCAGCGAGTCCACTCGCTTGCGTGCGGCAGCGACGTCGTTCAAGGTCTGCTGAATAGACTGCACCGCCTGCCGGGCTCCCTGCAGGCCGAGGGTTTTGGGATCGGTAGCGGCCAGGCGTTGCGCCAACGCTCGAGCGGAATCGATGGTGGGGCGAATATCCACCCGGCTGAATGTCTGCTCCAGCGCCTGGCGCGTCGAATCGGTCCGGGCCAGCACGCGTTCTGCCTGCTTTACGGTAGTCAGCTGATCCGGATTCAGAACGAGCTGCCGGATGGTATCCACCGGCGTCAACGAGAGGAGCGGAACCTTGAACTGATCGGTCCACTGCTGGACTGCACGGTAGACCTGGGGCGTAAATCCCTTGCCGGTGGGTGGGCGTGCAGGCGTCTTGCGGTGAGTGCCGAACCGCATTCCGCTCAGGGTGAAGTTCTCAATGACGATCTTCTTTTCGGCCAATGCCGCGGGATTGAGCTTGAGCCGGATCGCATCGGCCTCGAGGAGATTCCGAGTCAGCACAAATGGGTCGGCGATCTGCAGCGCCCGGAGCTCCACCGACGCCTGCCGGGGGAGCAGGTCGAGCTTGCCCAGGTCGACTTCTGTTCCCAGCAGCTCGGAGCTGGCTTCCTCGGTGGTGTCCCGCGCCACCGGCTCGGCGAAAATCCAGACCACAATCCCGAGCAGGAGAAAGAGAAGAAGCAAGGGCCCGATGGCCTTCCAGCGAAACACCTTGAACTTCATGGCCGGAACATCTTGTACAGGTTGTACACCTGCGAAGCAGTAACTGCTCTGTAAAAGCGGGACTGACGTACCCGCTCGCCGATGGTTGCACGATACTTTGCCACCCCGTACCGAGCGGCAAAGAAGATGGGCACCATCAGAACCAGCCAGGCGACGAAGCTCCCGAGCACAACTGTATTGTTGAAGTTGGTGTAGGGCACAACCGGTGTGTTGGTCAAGTCGGTCCAGAGCGGCCGCAGGCTCGGCGCGGTGAGCAGGCTCAGGCCGATGCGGTCAAAAACCGGGTCGAGCAGGAAGCCAAATGGCACAAACAGCATCCAGCCCAACATCCCTCCGCCGAAGGACACATTGAGGAGGACCAGGAGGGAAAAGATCACCAGGTTGTGCAGGTTCATCAGCGGAGTGAGGCCCAGGGCGGAGCCCAGCGCCATGCCGGCAGCCACCTGACCCGGGGTTCCGGCAGAATGCAGCGTCTTGATGATCGATTGAATGAGCTTGAGAAGACCCAGCATTCGCTAAGGTCGAAACTCTGGAGTCCCGGGTCAAGAGAGATGACCGCCTGCCCTTGACTCCGGACCCTCGAGCCTTGACTCTCCCCTGATGCCACCACGAAGCCGCCGCGCACCGGAGGTGCATAAGTTCGGCGGAGCCTCGCTGGCCGACCCACCCGCCCTCCGC
Organism: Gemmatimonadales bacterium; assembly: GCA_036378855.1. Taxonomy (GTDB): domain Bacteria; phylum Gemmatimonadota; class Gemmatimonadetes; order Gemmatimonadales; family GWC2-71-9; genus CAVVWJ01. Next base: position 8,925 of record DASUVR010000237.1, read on the forward strand.
CATGCCATTCAGATCGTCTCGCGTTTCCGCTCCACTCCCGTGGTGGTGGTCTCGGCGATGGCTGGGGTTACCGATGCGCTGCTCGAAGTGGCCCGGAGCGCGGGGTCGGCGGATGAGGCATCAGTTCGGGCGCTGATCGACCGGCTGCGATCACGCCATACCGAAGTAGTGCGGGCCATGCTGCCCGCAGGTCGACTCCGTTCGTCCTTATCCGAACAGATCGACGAAGCGTTCACCGAGCTCGAAGCGCTGGCCCATGGACTCCGGGTGCTTCAGGAGCTGACGCCCCGGACAACTGACGGTTTGCTTTCCCGCGGCGAGCGTCTCAGTGCCCGAATCTTTGCGGCGGCTCTCGAGGGCGAGGGAGTCGCGGCCAAGTATGTGGATGCCCTGGAGGTGGTGCATACCGACGCCAGCTTCGGACAGGCCTCGCCCGACTTTGCCCGCACCGACCGAAGTGCCCAGCGCGTTCTCGCGCCCCTGCTGAACCGCGGCACCATCCCGGTGGTCCCCGGATTCATCGGGGCCACTCCAACCGGAGAGTTGGCAACACTGGGCCGCGGCGGCTCTGATCTCACCGCCACCCTGCTGGCCCGTTCCCTCGGCGCCTCTCGAGTGAATCTGTGGAAGGATGTGCCCGGACTGCTGACGGCAGACCCTCGAGTGGTCCCGGATGCGCGAGTCATACCTCAACTTCATAGCCGGGAGGCGGCGGAGCTGGCCTACTACGGAGCAAAGGTGCTTCACCCGAGGGCACTGACTCCCGTCGCGGGACGGAGGATCTCGGTACACGTACGACCCTTTGCCGACCCTGACTCTCCCGGAACCGAGGTGTCGGAGCGGGTGGCTCCCGGGCGCGTTCCCGTCAAAGCCTTGACCGCAGCGGGAGGGCAGGCTCTGATCACCGTGACCGGCAACGGAATGCTGGGAGTACCCGGAATTGCCGCGCGCACCTTCGCCGCTCTTCACGGACGCAGGATTTCGGTGTCACTGATTTCCCAGGCTTCGTCGGAGCACTCCATCTGCTTCAGCGTTCCCGAGCCGCTGGCGGAGGCGGCACGCCAGGGACTTCTGGAGGAGTTCCAGCACGAGATCAGCGGCCGCGAGATCGATGGGGTGGAGGTGAGTTCCGGCATGGCGACCATCGCAGTGGTTGGGCTGGGAATGCACGGCACCCCCGGCGTTGCAGCTGTCACGTTCGGGGCGTTGGCTGCTGCCGATATCAACGTCGTGGCCATAGCCCAGGGTTCGTCCGAGCTGAACATTTCCGTGGTGGTGTCAGCCGACCAGGCGGCGGAGGCCCAGCGGCGAATCCACCGTGCTTTTCAGCTCTCCCGAATCGCCGGCGGCTCGGTGATCCGGCCGGAGCGCATGGAACTGGTGCTGCTCGGCTTTGGACAGATTGGGCGGGCGCTCGCCTCACTGGTTGGAGCGGTGAAGCGGCCGACATTGTCGCTTAAGATCGTGGGAATCATCGACCGCTCCGGCTTTGTGTTCGAGTCCGGAGGGATCAGTACCAAAGCTCTCCAGAGGCTGATCAGGCAGAAAGACGAGGGCCGGCCGCTTGCCCGGGTCGCTGGGGGAATGCCGGCGAGCACCCTGGAGGCACTGACCCATGTTTCATCCCATGCCCTTTCACGGCCGGTGCTGGTAGACGTCACCGCCGATGAGACCGGTCCCCTGCTGGAACACGCGCTCACCCTCGGGATGGATCTGGTCCTGGCCAACAAGCGTCCGCTCGCCGGGCCGCGGAGCCAGAGCGACGCTCTGTGGCAGACGGCGCGGGCTCAAGGCCGGCGGATTCTGCACGAGGCAACCGTTGGTGCCGGCCTGCCGATCATCGACACCTACCACAAGCTGGTCGAATCGGGAGACCGGGTGGATCGGATCGAGGGGTTGCTCTCGGGAACCCTGGGGTACGTGCTCAGCGAGGTATCGGCCGGCGTACGATTCAGCAGGGCAGTACGGCGGGCCATGAAGCTGGGCTATACCGAGCCCGACCCCCGCGAAGACCTCTCGGGTATGGACGTGGCACGCAAGGCCCTGATTCTGGGACGTCTGCTCGGCTATACCGGCGAGCTGTCCAGCCACACGGTGGAAACGCTGGTGCCCAAGTGGGGGCATGCGATATCGAGGGACGAATTCATCAACCGGCTGGAGGAGCTGGATGACGGATGGGGGCAGCGGGTGGATGAGGCGAGCGCAGCCGGGGCGTTGCTTCGGTATGTGGCGAGTGTGAGCGCCAGAAAGATCGCGGTGGGAGTTCGGGCGGTTCCCCTGGTGAGCCCGTTTGCGACCATCACGGGCTCCGACAACCAACTGGTATTCACCACCGCACGGTACAAGGCAAACCCACTGGTCATAACCGGACCGGGTGCCGGGGCCGAAGTTACCGCCGCTGGCGTACTCAACGACATTCTGCGGCTGGCGGGAGCGTGACCCGTACCGTGAGTGTCACGGCATTCGCCCCGGGCGGCGTAGGCAATGTTGGACCAGGCCTCGATATCCTAGGATTGGCCGTGGAGGGCGACGGCGATTCGGTTCGTGCCGAGTGGTCGACCACAGCCGGAATCTCCATCCTCGATCCGGGTCATCCCGATCTCCCCCGGGAACCGAATCGCCACACGGCGGCCCTGGCCGGGGCTGCGGTGATCGAGCGTGCGGGAGACCCGCGATTGAAGAAGGCGGGAATCGCGCTCAGCGTGTGCAAGGGTCTCCCGCTCTCAGGCGGCCAGGGTGGCAGCGCCGCTTCGGCCGTGGCCGGGGCAGTGGCGGTCAATGCGTTGCTGGGAAATCCGCTCGATCGTGAGACGCTGGTTGAGGCATGTCTCAGTGCCGAGGAATCGGTCTCCGGCCGGCACGCCGACAACGTTGCTCCTTCCTTGTTTGGCGGGATCGTGCTGGTCCGCTCGCTGAACCCTCTCGACCTGATCCAGCTCCCGGTGCCTGACGAGCTGCGGGTGGTCCTGGTGCGGCCGAACCAGCAGCTCCGTACGGCAGAAGCGCGTGCGGTACTGCCACAGAACATCTCTCGAGAAATCGCCATCTACCAAGCGGCGCAGGTCGGCGCCATGGTCGCGGCCCTGGCCAGCGGAGACTACGCCCTGCTGGGCAGAGCCATCGATGACCGCATCGCCGAGCCGGCTCGCACCCGGCTGCTCCCCGGGTTTGCCGAGGCCAAGCGGGCCGCGCTGAAGGCC
>DASUVR010000238.1:0-6226 GCA_036378855.1 Gemmatimonadales bacterium
CGCACACCGTAGTGCTCTCCGACATCGCCGCGAACTGTAGCGCGGACAATGCGTCCAAAACGGCGACGGTGGTGGCCGGAGCAACCGCGACCGTAGCCTTTAGCATCACCTGCACGGCCATACCACCGACGGTCGGGTCCATCCGAGTCACCACCACTACCACTGGCACCAATCCAGACGCCGATGGCTATCAGTTCGCCATCGATGGCGGAACGGCCCAGCACATCGATCCGAGCGGCGCCGTGACAGTCCCGGACATTCCCACGGGAGGTCATAGAGTGGTGCTGTCGAACGTGGCCGCCAACTGCAGCGTGGCCGGTGGAACCTCAAAGAACGTCACAGTGGCTGAGGGGCAGACAGCTGAAGCGGCCTTCGCGATTGACTGCCCGGCTCCACAGCCGAGCGCATCGCGGTCTACCGTGCTGGCCAGTCCTAAGGACATTGGGGCGGGGACCGGGAGCAGTACGGTCACGGTGACCGTGAGAGACCCTGGCGGTGAGCCGCTCTCCGGTATCCCCGTGAGTATCACCGCCACGGGTGACGCGAACACGATCACCCCTGTGTCGCCCACGACGGATCAGGAGGGCAAAGCTACCTTCAGCTTCAGCTCCACAGTTGCCGGGAAGAAGACCGTCACCGCTACCGCAGGTGGAGTCATACTCGAAGACACCGAAGTGATCACCGTTTTCATGCTGTCCTCCATAACGGAGATCACTAGTATATCTCCCGAGACGTCAAGCTCGGGTGGTGACATCACGGTGACGGTAAAGGTGACCGGCGATGGGGAAAGCGTCCCGACCGGGACCGTGGCGGTGTTCTCGTTGAAAGAGACTGGCGGATGCGATGCCGCCCCACTAGGTAGCGATGGTGTCGCGACATGTACTTTCCGGCTGACCGTAGTGGGCACCCACAGCATTAATGCTGCGTACTCGGGCGACGATATATACGAGGACAGCTCGGACAGTCAGGATCACGTGGTGACCGCAACGTCGAATCAGCGCGCTTCCCGATGATATCGATCTAAGTAACAAGACCTAAACGAGAGCGACGAATCGGCTGGTGCAGCGATTCGTCGCTCTTGCATACGGCCGTCTGGATCGCCGCTCTGCCTAAATACCCGCAAACCAGGGATACCCCTGGTCCTCCCAGTAACCGCCCGGCCGCTCGCGGGTGAAGGTCATGGACGTGAGATACTTCGTGAGCTTGTATCCCAGCTTGATTGGGGAGTAGAGCCGAAGCGGCGCACCGTGATTCATCATCAGCGGGCGGTCGTTCCAAGCGTACGCCAGAATGGTCTGCGGATGCATCGCGCTGGCCAGGTCCCAGCCGTTGGAATAATTCCGGTCGAAGCTGTCGAAGCGGAGATACCGCGCCTCAGGAGTCGGGTGCACCAGCGCTGCGACAGTCGAAACCGGGACGCCGGTCCAGGTCCCGATCGCGGTCCAGCCCTCCACGCAGTGGTGCTTCACGGTGTAGGTCACCCGCGGCAGCCCTTCGAGCATCTCCCGGGTGAGTCGAAGCGGCTGCCGCACCAGGCCGCCAACTTCCAGCGCCCAGGTATCCTGTACCACGCCGGGAAATTTCCCGGTGTCGTTGTACGTAATGGAATAGGATGGAAAGTTCTGCGGCGCGGTCCGGGCGCTCACCGGATACTCCGGGGCCAACCGCTGTCGCCCGAGAAAAATCTTCTCTCCCACCCAGTCGTTGATCCGGCTGAACAGCTGGAGTCCCGGCGCCAACGTGTGCCCTCCGTCCCAGCCGCAGGCGGCCAACGCACCGAGAGGTCCGGCCACCACTCCCAGCCTCAGCAGATCGCGGCGAGTCAAGCCCCGGCCCGGCTCAGTCATGGCTGGGGAACCTTCCCCGGTACCAACCGGTGATCATGGCGCGAAGCGAAGCCGGATCCACCACCAGCACCAGTACCACGTGCAGCAGAGTGAAGGCGACGAATACCCAGACGAAGAGGAAGTGCCAGTAGCGGGCCAGCTCGTAGCCGCCGAAGAGCGCGGTGAGCCAGGAGAGCTGCACCGGCTTGTAGATGGCAAACCCGCTGGCTGTAGCCAGCGCACCCAGCAGCACGATGAGCGTGTAGGCCAGCTTCTGCAGGGCGTTGTGCTTTCCCTGCGCGGGATGTTCCGGGCGAAGACCCAGATAGTAGCGCTGCATCTGCCAGGCCGGACCGATGTCGCGAAAGCGGAACAGCAGCGAGCGCCATTCACCGGTAAGCCCGAGGAAGCCGAGGTAGACCAGGCCGGTGATGACGAAGGGCCACGCGAGGGCGAAATGCCAGTTGAGCCCCCCGGCCAGCCATCCGCCCAGTCGGGCCCACTGGGGGAAGTTTTTCCCGTCCCACGGATTCGGGAAAGGATAGACGTCGCCCCGGGGCCCGAAATGCCGATAGGCACCGTAGATCTGAAGGCCGCTGCCGATCATGCCGAGCAGCAGCACAGCTGTGAGCCAATGGGTGAGCCGTACGATCCCGTGATGCCGTTTGACCATGATTCCGAAAGATCGCACCGGGCAGCTATCTTGGCGAGTAATGGACCATATCAGATGAACGACTCCGCCGTGTTGATTGCCGGCGCCGGACCGACCGGGCTCGCGCTTGCCCTCTGGTTGACTCGTCTCGGCATTCGCGTCCGCCTCATCGACCGAAGCACCGGGCCCGGACTCACCTCTCGCGCTCTTGCGGTTCAGGTCCGCACACTGGAGTTCTACCGGCAGCTCGGCATCGCCGATCTGGTGATCGACGGCGGCGTGGAGATCGCGGGGATCAACTTCTGGGTTCAGGGGGCCCGGCGGGCCCGGGTGCCGTTGCGCCAGATTGGGGAGGGGATGAGCCCGTACCCCTTCGCCCTGGTGTTTCCGCAGGACGCTCACGAGCGGCTGCTGATCGATCAGTTGGAGAAGCTGGGTGTAACGGTGGAGCGCCGGACCGAGCTGATCCGAATGAGCCAGGATGCCGCCGGAGTCAGCGTCACTCTTCGCCGTCCCGATGGAACCGAGGAAGTTTCGCGGGTCGACTACCTGGCCGGGTGCGACGGCGCCTCCTCCACCATACGGGAGCAGCTGGGCATCGGCTTTCCCGGAGGTACCTACTCAGGGCTCTTCTACGTGGCCGACGTGGATGCGTCGGGTTCGGCGATCGACCGGGAGCTGCATATCGATCTGGAGAACGCCGACTTCGTGCTGCTGTTCCCGATGAAACAACAGGGGCGGATTCGACTGGTTGGCCTGGTGCGCGAACAGGAAAGCGAACAGGAAAAGGTCAGGTCCGGTGAGCTGAGCTTCGACGATGTCCGCGGCAAGGCGATCGAGCACCTGAGCCTCACCATCGGCACGGTGCACTGGTTCTCGACCTATCGGGTGCACCACCGGGTTGCGGACAGCTTCCGGAACAGCCGCGCCTTCCTCCTGGGCGACGCCGCCCACATCCACAGCCCGGTGGGCGGACAGGGAATGAACACGGGCATTGGAGACGCGGTGAATCTGGCCTGGAAGCTGGCGGCGGTGCTGAAGGGAAGGGCAGCGCCGAGTCTACTGGACAGCTACGAGCCGGAACGGATTGCCTTTGCCCGGCGCCTGGTGGCCACCACCGACCGGGGGTTCACCATCGTCACCCGGCGTGGTGCTATCGCCCAATTTGTGCGCACCCGCCTGGTGCCGATGTTGGTGCCTCTGTTGACCCGGCTGCCTCAGTTTCGGCGCTTCCTGTTTCGCACCGTTTCGCAGATCGTGGTGAACTATCGACAGACCCCTTTGAGCGTCGGTTCCGCCGGCTCGATCCAGGGCGGAGACCGCCTGCCCTGGGTCCCGATCAGGGAGGGAGAAGATAATTTTGCGCCACTGGCGTCCATCGACTGGCAGGCTCACTTATACGGAGAGGCTCGCGCTGGACTGGTCGAAGCTTGCACCGGAATGGGGCTGCCGCTCCACGTCTTCCGCTGGGTGCCAGCGATGGAGGCGGCCGGCCTCGAGCGCGGAGCTCTCTACCTGATTCGGCCGGACGGCTACGTCGCCCTGGCCGATTCGGATGGCAACCCCGAGAACTTGCTTCGGTATTTCGACGAGAGGGCGATCAAACCAGTACGCTGAGAGTTTCCTGTACGCCGGTCCGTCTGTTCACCCTCTCCGTCTGTCAACCTGTCTCCAGCAACACCGGGGCGTGATCGCTGGTACCCACTGCGGCCTGCACCACGCAGCTCCGGGCTCGGGCGAACAGACCGGGTGAGGCCAGCACGTAGTCCAGCCGCCAGCCGATGTTCCGCGCGCGAAGCTCCCGCCAGGGGGCCCACCAGGTGAAAAGTCCCGCATTGTCGGGATCCATCGCGCGGCCCACATCGGTCAGCCCGGTGTCCAGCAGCTCCTGGAACAGTGCTCGCTCTTCTGGCCGCTGCCCCACCTTCGTCGCCTTTCGCTCCCGCGGGTGCACGTCGATCTCGGCTCGGGCGATGTTGAGGTCGCCGGCGATCAGGAGCTCTCTCCCACCGCGGATCAGCTCACCGGCCCATACAATCACCTGCCGCATGAAGCCAATCTTGGCCGGATAGTCCTTGCCGCCGTTAGGCACGTACATCGACGCGACGACGATGTCGCCCAGCTCAGCGGTGACCACTCTCGATTCAGTGTCGAAGTGGGGGTGGGTATAGACCGGGGGAGTGGGAAACACGTCCTTCCGTACCTGGAGCGAGACCCCGGAGTATCCCTTGCAGCAGTGCCAGAAGGCGTGATACTCCCCCCGCTGGACCACCTCCGGCACCTGCGTCAGCTCGGCCTTCAGCTCCTGCAGGCAGACCACATCGGGCTGCTCACGCTCGATCCATTCATGAACCTGCGCGGCCCGGGCCCGGATTCCGTTCACATTCCAGGTAGCAAACTTCATAGCAGAATTATAGGGTGAGCTCGCGGTCGGCAGGCAAACCCTCGGGTGGGGTGAGAAGGATCGAGGCCCCCCAGCGTCATACTCCCAGAGCAACGTTCAGCCCGAATCTTCTGGAGATCCTATGCCGCGCCTCGTCCTCTGTTCCCGGCCCACTTTCGCCCTGCTTGCCTTGACCCTGGCCTGCGGCTCGAGCGGCGACTCCACTACCGGACCCAACAATCCGCCCAGCGGGTCCAGCAACCTGCCCGCCGAGCTGGTCGGCAAATGGCATTACCAGTTCATTGGGGTTCCCAACTGCGATCCCGAGACCGGCCAGTGCGCGTCCACCGCCAATCAGAGCGAGACACTCACCCTGTCACCCAGCGGACACTTCGAGCACGTGTTCGTGGGCGAGTCGAACTTCCCGCCCTGCAACATGGAGGTGCTGCACCAGTCGGAGGGAACCGCGGAGGTGGAGGGCTCCAACCTTCTGCTTCACATGAGCAAGGGGACCACGAAGGTGACCGATACCTGCGGGGAAGATGCGACCAGCGACGAGGCCGGTGAAACGGACACCTACACCTGGGTGCTCAGTGACAGCACCGGAACCCCGCAGCTTACGTTAACCAACGATAAAGGCACTTCCCTGGGTCCATTCGACCGACAGTAGCCAAACCGAATCGCCCTAATGACCCGCAGTGTGGACTACGATTCTGCGGGTCTCCTCGAGTCGGCGGTCAAATGCGCATTCTCGTTGTGCGTTGAATCACATCCACTTCCTGCCACCGCTCTGCCATCCTCCGCCCGCCTTGACTCCCGCTTGACTGCATGAGAAACAATTGGCTTCGTTCATATGAGCACGGGGTGCTCACCAACCAGCGGCCAAACGAGGAAATCATGCGGTCATACCATTCGGTCCTGGCCCTGTCAGCTGTGTTGTCCGCCGTAGGCTGTACTGAAGACAAGTCTCCCACCGGCCCTGGCAATACCTCGGCGCCGGAGCTCAGCGCCACCGCGGCGGCAACGCTGGTGTTCCGCGCCATCAGTGCCGGCGAGGATCACTCCTGCGGTGTGACCACCACGAACGTGGCCTACTGCTGGGGGAACAACTTCTCCGGTCAACTGGGCGTGGGTAGCGCCGTCTTCAGTAACCAACTGGTGCCAGTTGCCGTTGCCGGCGGGCTCCGGTTCCGCAATGTGAGCGTGGGGGATAGCCACAGCTGCGGGGTCACCACGGACGACCATGCCTACTGCTGGGGCTCTGGTGCGGTAGGCGACGGGACCTCGGAGAGGCGATACACGCCGGTAGCGGTGTCCGGCAACCTGAGCTTCCGTTTGGTGCGGGCTGGGGCCGGTCATACCTGC
>DASUVR010000239.1:0-2214 GCA_036378855.1 Gemmatimonadales bacterium
AAAGTCGGTTGATGTTATAGCTGGAGAGACGAACGATTTAGCCTTTGCCGTCTCGTGCGTTTCCCTGCCGGGCAGTGTTGCCGTAGGCGTGTCCTCGGCTGGCCACTGGTTTGATGGGACCTGCCAAGCTTTCGAACTGCAAAGAGGAAGCCCAGTGAGGGCATTTCCCGCCGTATCCGATCCGCAAGCTCGATGGCCCGCGCTTCCGCTCGCCGAGTGGCAGGATACTCAGTCCACTCTCCACCGCTGGCTTCAGATCGTCGGCAAAACCCGACTCGCCCTGGCGCCTTCGGTCAACCACTGGTGGCACGTCACGCTCTATCTGTCGAGCCGAGGCCTCACCACGTCGGCGATGCCCTACGGAGACGGATGGCTGGAGGTCGAGTTCGATTTCATCGATCACCAGCTGGTCGCCCGGACCAGCGACGGCGCCATCCAGAGCATGCGGCTGGCTCCCCAGGCGGTTGCTGACTTCTATCGGGATTACATGGCATTGCTGCAGGCTGCCGGAACTCCGGTGAAGATCTGGCCGGTTCCCCGGGAGATGGCAGACGAGCTCCGCTTCACCGACGACCGCCAGCATCGCTCCTACGACCGCGATGCGGCGCACCGCTGCTGGACCGTGTTGTCCCAGACCGATCGGGTGCTGCAGCAGTTCCGGAGCGGCTTCATAGGAAAGTGCAGCCCCGTCCATTTTTTCTGGGGTGCCTTCGATCTGGCCTGCACCCGGTTCAGCGGCCGAACCGCGCCGACTCACCCCGGCGGAGTTCCCAATCTGCCGGACTGGGCGGTGCGCGAGGCCTACTCGCACGAGTGCATCAGCGCAGGCTGGTGGCCGGGAGGTGGTGCGCTGATGGAGCCGGCGTTTTATGCTTACATCTATCCGGAACCGGCGGGCTTTGCCGATGTCCGGATACAACCCGACGCGGCATACTATAGCCCGGACCTCAAAGAATTCATTCTGCCATACGAGGCAGTGCGTACGGCTCGCCATCCTGACGGATTGCTGCTGGAGTTTCTGCAGTCGACCTATGAGGCCGCGGCAAATCTGGGCGGGTGGGACCGAAGCGCCCTGGAGAGGAAATGACCTGCAGCCACCTCGATCAGATTCGCCCGGTAACTCCCAATACGCCGGCCGGGTGTGAGGAATGCCTCAAGACCGGTGGCTGGTGGGTCCATCTCCGGCTTTGCCTCTCCTGCGGCCACGTCGGCTGCTGCGACTCGTCGCCCAATAAACACGCCACCAAACACTTCCGCAGCTCACACCACCCGCTGGTCCGCAGCCTGGAGCCGGGGGAAGACTGGGCCTGGTGTTACGCCGACCAGTTGATGCTGGAGCCGGCGCCCCGTCCAGACTGAGTGTCAGCCATCACTACTGGAAAATCGAGCGGTCACTAGCTTCATTCTCGGCCGGGGTTGGTTGACTTAGCCCCTGTACCCAGCAGCTGTCTAACCGTTTTTTCGCCTCCCCCTTGGGCGTGTAGAGAGTCTAACCCGTGCCGCTCCCCGATCGCCTCGATCCCGCGACCAGGTATACCCGTCGGTCAAGCCTAAAGACCCTGGTGGCCGCAGGGGGCGTGTTGCTCGCGGCCGCCTGCGGCGAGGGATCGGACCTCCTGCTGCTGCCGGGGGACGGCCAGCCGGTCTCGATCCAGGTGGAGAACGATGGGCAAAGCGGGCGGGTAGGCGAGCCTCTGGCCGATTCGGTCTCCTTTATAGTGAGCGACTCCAGACTCCGTCCGGTTGCCGGCGCCCAGATCGTGTTCGACCTCAGCTCGGCACCCGGGGCTGACGTCGTTCCCGATACCGCCGAGACGAATGCGGACGGACGGGCCGCGGTGCGAGTGGTCTTGGGCACTACTATCGGCGCGCAAGTGGGACAGGCGAGGGTCATGATGCCCGACGGGTCTCCTGGCCCAACCACGAACTTCACCTCTATAGGTCTCTCGGAGAACGCGAACGGAATCAGCGCGTTTTCCGGCGACAACCAAACCGCGCCCGCCGGCACTGCGCTGAGCCAGCCGCTGGTGGTTCAGGTAACGGACGCGTTCGGAAACCCCATTGCCGGCGTGCCGATCAGCTGGGCCGCCGAAGGCGAGGGGTCCGTCAGCGAGGCGTCCAATCAGACCGATGCCAATGGTCTCGCATCAGTTCAGCGTACCCTGGGGCCAACCGCGGGAATCCAGACCACCGTGGCCACGTCGGAGGGGGGGG
>DASUVR010000240.1:0-7502 GCA_036378855.1 Gemmatimonadales bacterium
CGGCGGTACGGCGGTACGGCGGTACGGCGGTACGAGTTTGATAGAAAATGGTGCGGAACAAGAGGGAAGGTCTTGCTAACCTGGAGAATGGTACCATACGACCGATTCACTGCGTGGAAAGTAGCCCACGAACTGGCGCTCACGGTGTACGCTGAATCCGAAACCTGGCCTCTACGCGAGCGATATGGAATTACTGCTCAGATCCGGCGAGCGGCACTATCCGCTCCAACAAACATTGCCGAGGGGTCGGCAAAACGTGGCAAGCGCGAGCTTCGCCGGTACCTCGATATCGCACTGGGTTCGCTATCGGAGGTCTCATACCTGCTTCGCTTCAGCAGAGATCGGGGAATTCTCGGTCGGGAGAAGTTTGCCGAGATCGATGAGCTAAGAAATCGGGCGGGGCAACTGACCTGGAAACTCTACGAGTCTTTGCGGGAATTTCATTCCACCTGACTACCGCCGTACCGACGTACCGCCGTACCGCCTTAGGCTACGGCGTATAGATCCGTGACGTCTCTGCCCGCTGGCCGGCTCATCAGGCGGAACTCATCCAGCCGCATCATGGGATCGTCCCTGAGCTCGATATCCACGCCGGTGATCTTGGTCAGGGTCTGCAGCAGTCTGGGCTCCTCTTCCAGCAGATACAGGGCTACCTCGGGGTGCAGCCGCACGGTGAGTTGACGTTCTCGGCGTTCGTGGCCGGCGCGCTTGAGCGCACGCTCGAGGCGCCGCGACACTACCTCGGGCCTGAACACCCGTCCGGTGCCGGCGCAGGTGGGACAGTCCGTAGTCATCGAGTGCCACAGCGAAGGGCGAACCCGCTGCCGGGTCATCTCCACCAGGCCGAGCTCGCTCACGGCAAGGGCCTTGGTTCGGGCGCGGTCCCGCCCCAAATGGGTCCGCAGCTCCTGAAGGACCTTATCCCGGTTGGACCGCGTCTCCATGTCGATGAAGTCGCAGACGATGATGCCGCCGATGTCGCGAAGCCGGATCTGCCGCGCGATCTCGCGCGCCGCCTCCAGGTTGGTCCGGAGAATGGTCTTTTCCGGATCTTTCTTGCCGGTGTAGCGGCCGGTGTTCACATCGATGCTGATCAGGGCTTCGGTCGGCTGGATTACCAGCGAGCCACCGGTGGGCAGCTCGACCCGCGCCTTGAACAGATCGCGGATCTCCGACTCGATGTCGAACTTGTCGAACAACGGGACAGCATCGCCGTAGAGGTGAACCCGGCTCATCAGCTCCGGATCGATCTGCTGCAGGTACTGCTCGATCTCGTTGTACAGCTCCTTCATGTCCACGTACAGCGCGTCCACCTTGGAGCTGAAGAGGTCGCGAATGATTCCCCGCGTGAGGCTGGTTTCCCGCTGCAGCAGTGCCGGCGCCCGGCGGACGAAGGTCTTCTTCCGATTGATCTTCTTCCACAAACCCAAGAGCGAGTCGATCTCGCGGCGGAAGTGCTCCTCGGTAACCCCTTCCGCCACCGTCCTGACGATCAGCCCTCCGGCATCCTTGGGCAAAAGCTTGGAGACCATCTCCCGCAGCTTGGCTCGTTGCTCTCGGCTCTCGATCTTCCGGCTCACTCCGACCTTCGAGGCGTAAGGCATGTAGACCAGGAAGCGGCCGGGGAGGGAGATCTGGGCCGTCACCCGGCACCCCTTGGTGCCGATCGGCTCCTTGGTCACCTGAACCGGGAGGGTCTGCCCTTTCTTGAGGATGTCCTGAATGTTGGGGAGGGCTCGGCGGGGAGAGATCTCACGTTGGCGCCGATCGCTCTGATCGGAGCGCTCGCCGGCGCCGTTGTTGCGCCGGCGGCGGCGGTCGCGGCTGCGCCACGAGGAGCCTTTTCGTTCCTGAATGGGTTCTTCGGCTGCGCCCTCCACCACACCCTCGGAAGAGGCCACCTCGGCCTCGACCCGACTCTCGCCCGGCTCCTCAACTTCCTCGTCGTCCGGCTCGTCGTCCTCTTCCGGCTCCAGGAGATCGGAGGCGTGAAGGAAGGCGCTCTTTTCCTGACCGATGTCGACGAAGGCCGCCTGAATGCCGGGGAGGACCGCTTCGACTCTTCCGAGGTAAATGTCGCCGACCGTCCGGCGGTGGTCGGGACGGTCCACCAGTAATTCGACCAGCCGATCGTCTTCCAGGATCGCCACGCGGGTTTCCCGCTGGCTTCCGTTGATCAGGATTTCACGCTTCAAATGCGACCTCAGCCGCGGCTGGATTCGAACTGAAAGACGCGCTCCTCGGCTGGCCTGCACCACCGAACGAGGAGCATGCCGCGAGAGCGCGTCTGCTGGGCTGTAATTGTATAAGCGAGGCGGGCTTAGTGGTAGTCACGAGACCCGAGTCGCGAGTCCGGAGTGTTAGGCATCCCCAAGTACAAATACTCGTGACTCGTGACTCGTGACTCGTGACTCGTGACTCGTGCCGACGACTAGTCCACCAACTCCCCCAGAATCTGCCTCCCGATCACGATGCGCTGAATCTCGCTGGTCCCTTCACCGATCTCGCAGACCTTGGCGTCGCGCATCATCCGCTCGACCGGATACTCCGTGGTGTAGCCGTAACCTCCAAAGATCTGCACTGCCTGCGTGGTGGTTCGCATGGCCAGCTCGGAGCAGAACAGCTTTGCCATGGCCGCCTCCTTCTTGAACGGCCTGCCGTTCTGCTTGAGCCATGCGGCATGGTACAGCAGGTGCGTTCCCGCCTCGATCTCCAGCGCCATGTCGGCCAGCTGGAAGCTCACCGCCTGGAAGCTCGCGATCGGCCGGCCGAACTGCTTGCGCACCCCCGCGTAGTGCAGGGCCTGCTCGTAGGCACCTTCGGCAATACCCAGCGAAAGAGCGGCAATGCCGATCCGGCCGGCGTCGAGCGTCTTCAGAAAGTTGATGAAGCCGTAGCCCGGCTTACCCAGCAGGTTCTCCTTGGGCACCACGGCATCCTCGAACACCAGCTCGCGAGTGTCGCTGGCCCGCCACCCCATCTTCTCCTGCTTCTTGCCTGCGCGCACTCCGCGAGTCTTGGGCAGGTCGGGCGCGTGCCCTACTCCCAGCTTCCGACACTGGTCGAGGTCGACCGTGTCCTTGGTGACGATGAAGCTGGTAATCCCCTTGTTTCCATTGCCCGGCTCGGTACGCGCCGTGGCCACGAAGATCTCGCCTACGCCGGCGTGGGTGATGAAGATCTTGGAGCCATTGATAACGTAGTGATCTCCCCGGTCGACCGCGGTCGTGGCGGTGCTGCCGGCGTCGCTGCCGGCCCCAGGCTCGGTGAGGCCGAAACCACCCAGCACCTGGCCCGACGCGAGCAGGGGGACGTAGCGTCGCTTCTGCTCCTCGGTCCCGAACTCGACGATGGGAGAGGTGCCCAGGTTGGTATGCGCGCTGATGGTGAGCGCGTGGCTCGCGTCCACCTTGGCCATCTCATGGATGGTGATGTAGTAGGAAAGCTGGTCCATCCCGGCCCCGCCGAGCTCTTCGCCCCAGGGCACGCCGAGCAGGCCGAGCTCACCCATTGCCTTGATGTTTTCCCAGGGGAATGTCGACGTGCGATCGAGCTCGGCGGCCACGGGGGCGATATGGGTCCGGGAAAAGTCGCGAACCATCTCGCGAACGTGATGGTGCTGCTCGCTGAAATAGAGAGAGTCGTCCATGGGTGCTAGAGAACCTCAAACCGGGGTTTACTCACCTGCCGAATCGGATGCCGAGGGTGACCGGAATGAAGTGACTGTCATCGGCATCGGTGAATACGGTGTGATACCGGCCCTCAAGGTAGAGAACAATCCGGCTTACGCTGTAGTTCAGGCCCAGGCCCGCGTTGAGACCGAAATCGGTTGAGGAGTCGTCGCCGAAGAGGCTGGCATCATCGCCGATTCCCTTCGAGTTGTATACTCCGCCCCCACCGATCACATAAGGGTTAAAGCGGGAGGCCTCCGAGCCTGCCCGCTTGAAGCGGTAGACCAGGTTTGCCGTCCCGTAGATCCAGCGTTGCTTGACGTCAAAGCCTTCGACGTCGAACCCGAATTCACTGTAGGTGCCGTCGATCAACAAGCCCAGCCGGCTGTCCTGTCGCCCGAAATTGAGCGAACCGGTGGCGTGCCAGCCGATATTGGCGAGCTCACTGAACTTTCCGGTGGGGAGGGATGCACCACCACCCAGAGCGAAGCGGTTGCCCTGGGCGCACAGTGACGGAGTTGCAAACAACACTGCAATCAAGAATGCTCCGACTCCGCAGACGCGAAGTGGCTTTGATCGATCCACAGCCAGCCCTCCTCATTCCGGTGTTCTCGACGGCGTTCCAGACGTATTGCCGTGACCGCAGTATAGTCCTCGCGACCCGGAGCAGACAGGGCTGACGACGTGGGTGCTATGGGGGCCCGATCGCGAAGGCGATAGTGTTTTCCTCCGGACCGCAGCCAAACGCATCGGCGGCACACAGAGCGCCGAACGTGACGACGCCGATTCCAACTAACAGAAGGGTGGTTTTCGTGGGGTCGGATTGATGGGTGGCGATGCTGTGGATACCTGCCAGCGGGATTCCGGTGCGCTCGCCGAGACTGTCGTTGGATGGAGACTGGGGACGACCGAACAGCGTGTCCCCGGCAACTTCTGGATCTCGCAGGACCACTTTCGAGCTGTCGGTTCGGGTAATCCGAACCACCGGCGGTTGCCTGGTTGCGATCAGCTGAGCGGGGCTCAACGCTTCGGAGTGCCAACTCAGGCAACCGGCCAGAGCAACCACCACCGCAGCCGGGATGAACGTTAAAGGCAGAAACCGGGACATGGCACCTTGTGCTGACGAGAGTATCAGAGAAAGCCCTGAATCCGGTCCGGAGTCAAGCAATTGGCCTGGGCTCCTGGCCAGCGATTTCCAGCAAGCTGTCTCCGAACTTTGCCAAAGCTCGAGGCCCGACCCCCGGGACCTTTGCCAGCTCGAGACGAGTGCAGGGCCGCTGGGTAGCGATACTGCGGAGTGCCGAATCTGACAGCACGGTATAGGCCGGCACTCCCATGTCGCGGGCCACCGCTGCGCGCCATTGCTGCAATACGGCAACCAGCGGATGGTGACTCGGTAGCGGTTCCTCAGACTCGCCGTCGAAGGCGCCCAGTATGGCGCCGCTCAAGCGAGCGGCGAGAGCCGGACCCACTCCCGGCACATCGGCAAGCGCTGCCGCTGTTGCCGGCGGGTTCCGGGCCAACGCCAGCAGTACCTCCGGCTCGAGCGGGCAGCCACCCCACGGAGTTTTGCTCGCGACCAGAGCAGAGCGGAGCCGGCTGAGCCGAGCCGATACATCTCGATTTTCCGGGGCGAATCTGGCTTTGCTGCCGCAGCAATCGCATCCGCTGCAGCGAGCCAGCCGCTCTCCGAAATATCCCACCAGCCGCGCCCGCCGGCAGCCGGACTCATGAGCGTATGCAGCGACCGCTTGAATCCGGGCCTCTGCCTTCCGGCGCCGCTCCGAGACCGGCCTCCAGTCCACTGGACCACGCTCCGGCCGAAGCTCACGCCGCAGCCGCTCCGCCGACTGCAGGACGTTTTCCGGAACGCCGCTCACCCGCCCGGCCTTGCTCCAGATTTTTTCCAGCTCCGCCCGGGGTGGAAAGGTGACATCCAGCTGGCGCCGGTGTAGGACCGCGTCGGTGGGACGCCAGAGCAGGATACAGCGGGCAAACCCTCCGTCCCTTCCGGCCCTGCCCGCCTCCTGATAGTAGGCTTCCGGCGTGGCCGGCGGCGCCCAATGCACCACCAGACGCACGTTGGGCTTATCTATGCCCATGCCGAAGGCGCAGGTGGCGACGATGACGTCAACCCGGTCCTGCAGGAAATCATCCAGGGTGACCCGACGCAGCAGCTTGCTCAGGCCGGCGTGGTAAGGAGCCGCGCGGTGCCCCGCTTCACCCAGGGCGCGGGCAATGGCCTCCGTGCTCCCTCTGGTGGGGGCGTACACGATGGCCATGATATCGTCGCCCTTCAGCAGCCGAAGCAGCGCCGTCAGGCGCTCCCGTTCGCTCTCCACTCGCACGGCCCCGAGCCAGAGGTTGGCCCGATCGAACGAGCCCAGATGCAGAGCGTACCTATCGCGCAGCCGAAGGCTCCGGGCAATCTCGGCTCGGACCTCGGGTGTGGCGCTCCCGGTCAACGCGATCGTTTGCGGCGTTCCCAAACGGTAGCGCACTCGGGCCAGCCGACGGTAACTGGGACGGAAATCGTGCCCCCATTCGGCGATGCAGTGGGCTTCGTCGATGACCAGGAGCCGAGGACGAAGGCTTGCGGCCTGCAGCTCCAGACTGAGGCTCTCCAGCCTTTCGGGGGAGACATAGAGCAGGCGCACCGATCCGTCTTGTATGGACGAGCGGACCCGGCTCTGCTCCGCCTTTCTCAGTGAGCTGTTGAGGCCAGCCGCGGGAATACCACGGGCGACAGCGGCTTCGATCTGGTCCTGCATCAGCGAGATCAACGGCGAGACGACGATGCTCAGGCCGCCGAGCACCATGGCGGGCACCTGAAAGCAGATGGACTTTCCGCCACCGGTGGGGAGAACGGCGAGAGTGTCCTTCCCGCTGAGAATGGAGTGAATAACGGGGGTTTGAGCCGGTCTGAAGTCGGGAAATCCGAAGTGATGCAGAAGCAGGCTGCGGGCCTGGGCCATGAGGTCCATGGCCGAATCTCGCCCTTACCTGGCGAATTACTTAACCACTTGCGCGCAGAATGGTGCGGATGCTTGCGGCAGTACCTGCTCCGGGCAAGACGACGCTTGCTACGGAGCAGATGCCTGACGCTGAACTACGGTCTAATGGCCACCCAACCGGATGCCGAGCGTTATGGGGATAAACTGGACGTCTGCGCCATCGGTGAAGATGTCGTGGAACCGGCCTTCGAGGAAAAGTCCGATACCACTGGTTTTGATGTCGAAACCGGCACCGGCATTGAGTCCAAATTTGGTTTCCCCGCCGGGAAGGATGTCATTGGGATCGTCCGACCCCGTGATCTTGGAGTTGTACACGCCGCCGCCCCCGATGATATAGGGACGGAAAGTGCTCTCCTCCGAGGTCTTGAACTTGAAAACCAGGTTGCCGGTACCCATGAGAAAGCGATTCTTCAGGCCGGAGAATCCGGGGAAAGCGGCATCGTCCAGATTGAACTGCTGATACGAGCCATCGATCTGTATCCCTACCGGCCAGCCGTTAGGCACGAAGGAGACTGCGGCCAGTCCGTGCCAGCCAGTCTTGGCCGCGTCGTCGAAATCACCCAGCGGAATGCCCACACCGCCGCCCAACGAGAATTCAGCACCCTGCGCACGGAGCGCGGGGGCACCGAGCAGCATCCCAACTGCGAGTGCTGCTATACCCTTTGAGAAACCCCTCATATTCCCTCCCGGTGGCGAGATGAGTACCCTGTTCGAGGGCCAAAGTAGCGCTGGCGGAATGGGCGTACCCGTGACACCCGTCACAAAGGCTTGCGCCGCCCCCAGAACCGCAGCGCCAGGGAGCCCGCCAGCGACAGGA
>DASUVR010000241.1:0-4732 GCA_036378855.1 Gemmatimonadales bacterium
CTCCAGCACTCCCGCGGCGTTGGCGGCCAAACAGGGAAGCCCGGACCCCATGGCCTCCAGCAGCGAGTTCCCGAAGGTTTCGGTCGTGGAGGGGAACACGAACAGGTCGGCGGAGGCATACGCCTCGGCCAGCTTCCGCTCGTGCATGAGGCCGAGCACGTGCACGCCGGGTATCTGCCGCCGGCGGATGCTGTCCTCCAGCGGACCCCGTCCTACCAGGGCCAGCTGAGCCGATCCCCGCTCCGAACCGAGAGCGCTCCAGGCAGTCAGGAGCTGCCTCAGGTTTTTCTCTCGGGCTATCCGGCCGATGTAGGTGACCAGGAGATCGTCGGGCCCAAGACCGAGAGCCCTGCGGTAAGCTTCACTGCGAAACCGGGGGTGGAACTCCTCAGGGTCCACTCCCCGGCTCCAGATGCCGGTGTGCATTACTCCGCGGCTCCGGAGGTGCTGCTGATACATCTGAGAAGGACAAAGCACCCGGTAGGCTTGCCCGTAGAACCATCGGAGATAATGCCACCCCAGCCGTACCGCCCATTCCACTCCGTACCGGGCGGCGTATTTGTCATAGTCGGTATGAGCCGACGCGATCACCGGCAGCCGCAGTTGGCGTGCGGCCTTGAGACCAGCCAGGCCCACCGCGAACTCAGTGGCTACATGGGCCACATCCGGTTGAAAGGCCCGAAGATCTTCTACGATGTCGCGCTGGCGGGGAAATGCCCACTGGACATCAGGATACAGGAACAGCGGCACGCTGGGGGAGCGGTGCACTTCAGGACGATCCTGCTGCCCCGAAGGAAGCGCGTAGCTGGCGGAGTACACCCGGACGACGTGGCCCCGTTGCTGCAGTGCCTTGGTCAGCCGCAGCAGGGTAACGCCGACCCCACTGACCATCGGCCAGTAAACCTCGGAAAACAGGGCGATGCGCATGGGAGAAGGCTATGGCACGGCTCGATAGGCGACAAGGTGGGAGGGGAGGGTCTAGATTGTGCGCATGAAGATCCGGGAGCCGGTCAACGGAGCGTCTCATCTGATCGGGCTTCTGCTCGCTGGGGCCGGCACCATTCTCCTCCTCCGGATGGCGCGCGGCCCCGAGCAGCTGGCCGCATTCGCCATCTACGGCAGCACCCTCATTCTGTTGTACGGAGCCAGCAGCCTGTATCACTCGCTCCCTCTGTCGGAATCTCGTCTCCGGGCCCTCCGTACTCTCGACCACATTGCCATCTATTTCCTGATAGCGGGCACCTACACCCCGATTGCACTGCTCACCCTGAACAGCCGTCTGGGCTGGGCTTTGTTGGGAATCGTGTGGCTGATTGCGATGGCAGGGATCCCCTTCAAACTCTTTTTTCTCGACGCACCAGTCTGGGTTTCGACCGCGACGTATCTCGCGATGGGATATCTCGCGCTGGTGGCTGTGATTCCATTGTCGCAGGCAGTCTCGCTGGGAGGCCTTCTCTGGCTGGCTGCTGGCGGAGCCGCTTATACCGTCGGCGCCGTCATTTTCAGCTGCCGCCGACCCGACCCACTTCCCTGGTTCGGGCATCACGAGATCTGGCACATTTTCGTACTGATCGGCAGCGCATGTCACTTCGCTTTCATGCTTTACCACGTGGCGTGAGATGAGTGGACTGGAAATTCGGGCGCCGGACCTTCCCGAAGCGCGTCAGATCATCACTCCGGAGTCTCTGGCATTTCTCGAGCTGCTGGCCCGGCATTTCGGGCCTCGGCGGCAGGCGCTGCTCCAGCGTCGGCGCGAGGTCCAGCGATGCCTCAAAGGGGGCGAGCTGCCGAACTTCCTGGAAGAGACTCGGCAGATCCGCGAGCGCAGCTGGCAGGTGGCTTCAGCACCCGCCGACTTGAACGATCGCCGGGTCGAGATCACCGGGCCGGTCGAGCGGAAGATGATGATCAACGCGCTCAATTCCGGGGCCAAGGTCTTCATGGCCGATTTCGAGGATGCGCTCTCTCCGCCCTGGGCCAACGTTATTGCCGGCCAGCTCAACTGCATGCAGGCGGTCCGCCGTGCTCTGGAGTTCGTGAGTCCGGAGGGCAAACGGTACAGCCTGAACCAGCAGCTCGCGACATTGGTGGTACGGCCCCGGGGCTGGCACCTCGAGGAAAAACACGCGCTGCTGGACGGCCAGGCGGTCTCGGCCAGTCTGTTCGACTTCGGGCTCTACTTCTTTCATAACGCCCGGGAGCTGCTGGCCCGCGGCAGTGGGCCGTACTTCTACCTGCCCAAGCTGGAGAACCACCTCGAGGCGCGGCTGTGGAACGAGGTGTTCGACCTGGCACAGGATGCGCTGGGCATACCCCGAGGGACTGTGCGAGCAACGGTCCTGATCGAGACGATCCTCGCCGCCTATCAGATGGATGAGATCCTGTACGAGTTGCGGGATCATGCGGCCGGTCTTAACGCCGGCCGCTGGGATTACCTGTTCAGCATCATCAAGAACTTTCGCGAGCGGGCGGATTTCCTCCTTCCCGACCGTTCCCAGCTCACGATGACGATCCCCTTCATGCAGGCGTATACCGAGCTGCTGGTGAAGACCTGTCACCGGCGGGGAGCTCACGCCATCGGCGGAATGGCGGCATTCATTCCCAGCCGCCGCGACCCACAGGTGAATGAGACGGCCCTGGCCAAGGTTCGCGAAGACAAGCTTCGGGAAGCACGGGCCGGTTATGATGGCGCCTGGGTGGCACATCCCGACCTGGTGACGGTCGTGGCCGACGTGTTCGGGTCTGTGCTGCGGGGCAAGCCCCACCAAAAGGATCGTCAGCGCGACGACGTAGAGGTCACTCGGGAGCAGCTGATCGATGTTCGCATTCCCGGAGGACGGATTACTGAAGTCGGCCTGCGAGGAAACCTCAGCGTTGCCTTGCAGTACCTCGCGGCCTGGCTGGGGGGCTCGGGTGCAGTTGCCATCAACAACCTGATGGAGGACGCCGCCACCGCCGAGATCGCTCGCTCGCAGCTGTGGCAGTGGATCCGCCACGGTGCCACCACGGATGATGGAAAGCAGATCTCGGTGGAGTGGTGCCGGACGATTCTGGCAGAGGAACTGGGGCGACTGGAAGCCGAGGGAGGAGATCAGCCGCGGCTGATCGCGGCGGCCGACCTGCTGGACACGATGTTTTCGGCGCGGGAGTTTCCTGAGTTTCTGACGCTGGCGGCGTATCAGAAGCTTAGCTAGGAGCTGGGAGCTGGGAGCTGGGAGCTAGGAGCTGGGGGCTGGGAGCCAGGAGCAGCGAAGTTGGAAGCGAGCGTATCCGTGAGCTCCCAGCCGCCGACTCCTACCTAACTGGGGCGGCTGGGGTCGAACCAGCAACCTCCCGGTTAACAGCCGGGCGCTCTGCCAATTGAGCTACACCCCACATGGTCACGGCAATGGGGCTGTGACTCTACCTGGGTCGGGCCCACGAGGTCAAGTCACTCTCGGCCGGCGTCCAGTCCGTCAGCGGATCTGTTGTTCCCGCAAGCCCACCCGCAAATCGAAGTCTTCCCGGGCAAGACCTCGGGTGACTGGCCCGCCCTGTCTCTCCGGGATGGGCGCCTCGCTCCACCCCGCAGCCTCCAATACCTGTGCGGTCAGCAGGTTCACCGCATCGGCCTGGTCCGGCGCTGTTGCATTGGCTGCGGCCAGGTCCAGCCAGGCAAGCGCTTCCGCGAAGGCATACCGTTCCACCGCAGCATCTCCGGCAATTCTGGCAAAGCGATAGGCCAGTGCCGGCTCGCCTCCCTGATCGGCATGCCGCGCGATCTCTCGGGCCATCTCGCCGCTGCCGGATGAGGCGGTAAGCCGCTCGAGCGCAAGCGCCAGGCTTCGATGAACCTCGCTTCGGCGGGCGGCGGTCAGTCCATCCCGCACCACGTGGGCTATGACCGGGTGAGCGCAGCGATAAGAGCCCCCCTCCTCGATCAGCAGCCGCCGATCAACCAGGGCGTCGGCTACTCCCGCTGCGTGTAGCCGCGAGATGCCGTGCACGTGAGAGAGCACCTCCGAGCGGCACCCCAGTCCGGCTACGGCGATGGTCATGAGGATCTCCCGCAGCTCGTCGGGGAGTCGTTCGATCCGCTCCGCAATGACATCGTGCACCGTCTGGGAGACCGGGAATTCCCTTCCTTGCTCGCTCATGGCTTGAGGTGAGACAGTCCACTCGCCCGTCTCATCGTCTACCGCGAGCAGGCCCTGAGCGAACATGGTCTTCAGCAGCTCGATGACATAGAACGGGTTTCCCGCTGTCACTCCGTAGATCCGATTGGCAAACCGCCGGGCACCGGTAGGCGTGCTCACATGGCCCATCTCATGAATCATCCGCCAGAGCTTTTCCTCGCTGAGAGGATGAACCACGATGACTGCGGCCTGAGACTTGGCCCGAAGAACCCGGCACAGTCGCACCGAGGGTGCGTCTCGTTCCACTTCTCCCGAGTTCAGGGTACCCAGCCAGAGCACCGGGGCTTCTTCGGTCCGCCGAACCAAATACCGCAGCAGGTCACAGCTCTCGCCGTCACACCACTGCATGTCGTCAATGGAAACAACTAGCGGACGCTCCGCTGCCAGGGCGAGAATCACCTGCGCGACCCCCTCGAACAGCCGCCACGCGGAGGAGGTGTCCACCGGCGGCGGTAGCTCAGGCAGCGAGGGGAACCGCTGCCGTATTTCAGGCTGCAGGCGAGCCACTTCGGCCAGCCACTCGGGGGGCGCACCGGCCAGTCCCGGCGCGCTGAGCG
>DASUVR010000242.1:0-8210 GCA_036378855.1 Gemmatimonadales bacterium
AGCGGGCCCAGTTTTCAGTTCGGACTCCCAAACTCAGCGTTGCCACACTGGAGACCCTCGCCGTCATCGCGTACCGCCAGCCAGTCGGTCGGATCGAGATCGAGGAGATCCGCGGAGTCTCCGCCGGCGGAGTGCTGCGCTCGCTGCAGGAACGAGGATTGATCGAGGTGGTGGGACGGAGCGATGCGTTGGGCCGCCCATTGTTGTACGGGACCACGCCGCTGTTTCTCGAGCTGCTCGGGTTGCGAGACCTGGCCGACTTGCCCAAGGCCGAAGAGCTGACCATCGCGTTGAGACCGCATCGTGCGGTGGCCGAAGGCTCCGACGACGCGGCTGCCTATGTCGAGGCGGAATCGTGAGTGAGATGCGGCTCCAGCGGGCGCTGGCCCGCGCCGGAGTCGCATCGCGCCGGGCGGCTGAGAAGCTGATCGAAGACGGGCGGGTGCGGGTAGACGGCAAACCAGCCACGCTGGGCATGAAGGTGGACCCGGCGCGGCAGAAGATCACCGTGGGCAATCGTGCGGTGAAGGTGCGGGAACGCCGGTGGCTCGCCTTCCACAAACCGCTTGGGGTGGTGACCACGGCCAAGGACGAAGAAGGCCGGCGGACGGTCCTGGACTTCATCCCCGACACCACCGCCCTGACCTACGTCGGCCGGCTCGACGTGATGACCACGGGACTTCTGCTGTTGACCACCGATGGCGAGGCGGTTCACCGACTGACCCATCCGCGCTACCATATTCCCCGACGCTATACCGCCCTGGTCCACGGACGCCCTGCTGCAGAGATCGCGAAGGCAGTGAAGGAACGGGTGATGATCGACGGCCGGCCGGTGGTGCCCACCGAGGTGAAGGTTCGGCCCGGCACCGAAGGCCGGAGCATTCTGGACCTGACGCTGGTCGAGGGGAGAAACCGGATCGTCCGCCGCTGGTGTGAGGCGCTGGGGCTCAAGGTTGACCGTCTGGCCCGGCTCTCCTACGGTCCGGTACGGTTGGGCGATCTTCCGGCCGGCCGCTATCGCCCCCTGACTCCACGCGAGGAGGCAGCACTGTACCGGGCCATCCAACTCGATCCTGACAATGAAACCGCCACCGTCCGGCGGGCGTCGGGACCATCATCCCGCGGAGCCACGCATAGATGAGCGCGCCCAAGCTGTCGAAGAAGCCGGCCGAGATGTTGCCGGTGCCCCGGATCCTGAAAGAGGTCTCCCGCCGGATCGTCGGCCAGGACGCCATGGTCGAGCGTCTTTTGGTCGGGCTCCTGACGGGCGGGCACATTCTGCTGGAAGGGGTTCCCGGCCTGGCCAAGACGCTCGCGGTCCGCACGCTGGCGGAGATCATCCGGGCCTCGTTCTCCCGGATACAGTTCACGCCCGATCTGTTGCCGGCCGACGTGATCGGAACGATGGTGTTCAACCAGAAGTCGCAGGACTTCCACGTCAAGAAGGGGCCGCTGTTCGCCCAGATCATTCTGGCGGACGAAATCAACCGGGCCCCGGCCAAGGTGCAGGCGGCGCTGCTCGAGGCAATGCAGGAGCACCAGGTTACCATCGGCGGCTCCACCTATCCTCTGGAAGAGCCCTTTCTGGTACTCGCCACTCAGAACCCGATCGAAAGCGAAGGCACCTATCCGCTGCCGGAAGCGCAGCTCGATCGCTTCATGCTGAAGGTGAGGGTGGGATATCCCAGCCGGGACGAAGAGAAGGAAGTGCTGCTGCGGATGAGTGGCGGTCAGGAGATCACGGTGGAGCGTCTGCTGGACCCGGAGACGATCCTGGAGGCCCGCGAGGCCATCGCCAATCTGTACATGGATCAGAAAGTCGTGGACTACATCGTTGACCTGGTTCGGGCGACCCGTGACCCGGGGCTGGTCGGGCTCTCGGATCTCAAGCCGCTGGTGGCGTTCGGCGGCTCTCCCCGGGCGTCCATCGCGCTGGCCCAGGCCGCACGGGCGCACGCCTTCCTGCGGGAGCGGGCCTACGTGGTGCCCGAAGATGTTCGGGCTCTCGCTCCCGACGTGCTCCGCCACCGCATCGTGCTCACCTTCGAGGCGGAAGCCGAGGACGTGACCACGGATGATGTGGTGACGCGGGTGCTGGGGGCGGTGAGGGTTCCGTGAGGGCCAGGAGCTGGGAGCTGGGAGCTAGGAGATGGGAGCCACGTCGTCCTTTCATTGGTCTGGCTCCTTCGCTGCGCTCAGGATGACATCCCTGCCCGTAGCTCCGCGCTCTCAGCCCCTAGCTCCCAGCCCCTAGCTCCCTGCTCATGTCCAACAACCCCGTCACCCCCGAAATCCTCAAACAAGTCAAGTCGATCGAGCTCCGCACCCGCGGGCTGGTAGGGTCGCTGTTTGCCGGGGAATACCGGTCGGTCTTTCGGGGGCAGGGGATGGAGTTTGCGGAAGTCAGAGCCTACGAGCACGGCGACGATTTTCGGGCGATCGATTGGAATGTCTCGGCCCGGCTGGCGAGCCCGTACGTCAAGACCTTTACTGAAGAGCGAGAGCTCACCCTGATGCTGGTGGTGGACCAGTCGGGCTCCACCCGGTTCGGCGAGCCGCAGACCAAAGCAGGGTTGGCCGTAGAGGTTGGAGCAGTACTCGCCCTGGCCGCGGCCTACCATAACGACCGGGTGGGGGCGCTGCTCTTCTCCGACGCCGTCGAGCGGGTGATCCCGCCCCGCAAAGGCCGGCGGCATGCGCTGAGAGTCATCCGGGATCTGGTGGCCTTTCAACCCGCAGGCCGGCGAACCAACCTCGGCGCCAGCCTGTCCTACGCCAGCCGGCTGCTGCGTCACCGGAGTATCGTGGTCGTTCTCTCTGATTTCATCGCCGAAGGCTGGGAGAAGCCGTTGAGCCGTCTGGGTGCCCGGCACGAGGTCGTGGCCATAACCGTGGATGAACCGCGGGAGCACGATCTGCCGGAATCGGGCTGGATCGAGATCATGGACGCGGAGTCCGGCCGCCGAGTGCTGGTGGACACCGGGAGCCGCGATGTCCGGCGCCGGGTTGCCCACCTGGCTGAGCAGCGGCGGGAGGAACGGGCCCGCGCCCTGGCCGCTGCTGGTGCGGATCAGGTTCACCTGGAAACCGGCAGCGAATACGCTCTTCCACTTCGGCGCGCGTTCGCCCAGCGGGCCCGACGGATCCATCGGGGATGATCGCAGCCGCTGGCCTTGCCGCTCTGCTATTGCAGGGACCCCCGCCGACGGTAGGAGACACGATCTGGCTGACCCGCTCGCTGGCGGTGCCATCCGGGTACGTGGTGCGCGCCTCGGACTGGGATCCGACCGATCCGGTGGAACAACTCGGCCGGCCACGGGTGGTCATCACCGGCGACTCCGCGCGGATCAGCTACCCAACGGTGATCTGGACGCCCGGCTCCCACCAGATCGAGCTGCCCGGTCCACTGCTGTTGGGCCCCGGAGGCAAGGTCGACTCGCTCCCGGGACAAACCCTCCGCATCACCGTCCGGAGCGTGTTGCCCCCCGGGGTTCCTGATTCGCTGATTCCGCCGCAACCCCGGGCAACCCTGGTTACCCGCCGGGATACCAGCCCGGTCCCCCTCATCATCCTCTGGCTGCTGGCGCTTGCTGTTCTGGTTCCGGTCCATCTCTGGTGGCGGCGGCGAGGAAAGCCG
Organism: Gemmatimonadales bacterium; assembly: GCA_036378855.1. Taxonomy (GTDB): domain Bacteria; phylum Gemmatimonadota; class Gemmatimonadetes; order Gemmatimonadales; family GWC2-71-9; genus CAVVWJ01. The sequence continues at coordinate 3,638 of DASUVR010000242.1, forward strand.
GTGCCCGCTGCGCTGCCTCGGCAGGAGTTACCGGAGCCGCCTTTAGAACGCTGGGCCGACGACGGAGAATACCGCGCCGTGGCCAATGTGGCCGCCGTTCGGCTGCGGAATGCACTGGCCCAGCGGGTTGCGGCGGCTCATCCGGGCCTGGACACCGAGCGGCTTCTGGCGCAGCTGGCTGCCGCGCGCCCCGACTGGCCGCTGGACGAGTTGGGCGATCTCCTGCGTGCTCTGGATGACGCCCGCTTCGGCCACAGCGGGTCACCTGAAGCGCTCGAGCTCTCCCGTTCCACGCTGGAGATGCGAGACCGCCTGCTGCGGGAGGCGGCGTGAGTCTCGCCCGTCCCTGGTTGCTGCTCCTCCTGTTGGCGCTCCCCCTCTGGTGGTGGCTCCGGCGGCGGGGCGAAACACCGGCCGCGCGCTACAGCGACGTGACCCTTCCCGCTCAAGCCAATCGAGGTCGCTGGTGGGTCAGGCTGCCGCCGATTCTCAGAGCCATTTCCCTCGCGGCGCTCAGTCTGGCCGCCGCAGGGCCGCGGATCGGCGGCGACACGGTCGAGATCAAAAAGGAGGGGATCGCGATCGTCATCGCGATCGACATCTCCAGCAGCATGCTGGCAGAAGACTTTGCTCCTTCCAACCGGCTCGAGGTGGCCAAGCGGCAGGCGGTCGGATTCATTCGGGGGCGAGCCGCCGATCGGATCGGTCTGGTGGCCTTTGCCGGCGAAGCACTCACCCAGGTACCGGTTACCCTGGACTATCCTGTCATCGAACAGGCGGTGATGGATCTCAAGATCGGCTCGCTGGAAGACGGCACCGCCATCGGCAGCGGCCTGGCAACCGCGGTCAATCGGTTACGGCGGGCGCCGGACAAATCCAAGGTGGTGCTGCTCCTTACCGACGGCGAGAACAACAAGGGACTGATCGATCCGCGCACCGCAGCCGCAACCGCATCAGCGTTCGGGATCAAAGTCTACACCATCGGCGTGGGTACGATCGGCGAGGCACCGATTCCAACCGGCCGGGGATTGGGCGGATTCCGCTACGAGCTGCTGCCGGTGCGGATCGATGAGCCCTTGCTCCAGGAGATCGCGCACAAGACCGGCGGCCGGTACTTCAGGGCCAAGGACAGCGAGGCATTGAGCCGGATCTTCCGTCAGATCGACGCGCTGGAGAAGACCCCGATGCAGGTGACCCGGTACACCCGATACGACGAGACGACTCGTCCGCTGATCCTGCTGGGGCTGACCGCGCTCGCGGTGGAGCTTCTGCTCAGCTCCACGCTGGTGGTGCGAGTTCCGTGACCTTCGACGCGCCGCTGCTGCTGTTCCTGGCTCCCCTGGTGGGCCTGGCCGTCGGCATGGGCGCCTGGCTTGCCCGGCGGCAACGCATCCGGCTCGCACGACGGTGGTCACCTTCACTGGGGCGCTTCGCGCGATCCCGGGGTGGCTGGGCTCCTCTCGTCCTCGGACTCACCGGGCTGCTGGCCGCAATTGGCCTGGCCGGCCCGCGGGCCGGTCGGACGCAGGTCAAGACCGAGAGCCGCGCGTTGAGCCTGGTGTTCGCCATCGATATCAGCCGTTCGATGCTGGCAGAGGACGTGGCGCCGAGCCGGTTGCAGCGGGCGGGCCGCGAAGCCCGCCGGCTGATACAGGATCTGGAAGGCGACCGGCTTGGGCTCATCGCCTTTGCCGGACGGAGCTACATCCTGTCGCCGCTCACCGTCGATGGTGGTGCGGTCCGGATGTACCTCGATGCACTGGATCCCGATCTGGCGAGTGAGGGAGGTACCGCGCTGAGCTCGGTGCTGGCGCAAGGAACCGGCCTGCTCAGTGCCGCCACCGATGCGGCCGACCGGGTCCTGGTTCTGTTTACCGACGGGGAATCTCACGATACGCTGCCGGAAGCCGTGGCTGCAGCCGAAGCGTTGAAGGACGCCGGCATCCATCTGATCGTGGTCGCCGAAGGCCGAGCATTGCCGACCCGTATTCCAATCAGAGATTCAGCGGGAACGCTGCTCGAGTACAAACAGGACGAGAACGGGAATGTGGTGCGCACCCAGCGGCGGGACGACATTCTCAGCGCCATCGTCGATGCCTCAGAGGGGACGCTGGTCCCCAACGAGCTGCCGGATCAGGCCGGCGCGGTGCGCGACCTCGTGTCCTCGATGAAACGGAGCCCTACCGCCGAAACCCGCACGGCCGATTTGATCCCGCGAGGCTGGATCGCCGCCCTTGGCGCAGCACTCCTCCTCCTGGGCTATACACTGGTACGCCCCGGTCCGGCCCTGATCGGTCTGGCAGGGTTGCTGGTCTGGAGCTCCGCTTCCGCCCAGAGACCAGACCCGGGAACCCGCGCGATGACGGCAGGAGACCCCGCCCGCGCGGCAGCCGAGTTTCTCAAGGAGGCCGGAAGTGGCACAGCCCGTGACACCGCTTTCTACAACGCGGGCACTGCGGCGCTGGAAGCAGGCCGGTATGACGTCGCTCGCGGTGCACTGGAGCAGGCTGCCAAGTCGCTGGATCCCGACCTCCGCTATCGCGCCCTGTACAACCTGGGTCTGGTAAACCTCCTGGCGTCCAGAGCTGATACCGCGAAGACCGAGGAGCTGCTGGGTCAGGCGGCCGATCGCCTGCGCGAAGCACTGCGGCTGCAGCCGTCTTCGGCTCGGGCTAAATGGAATCTCGAACTGGCCGAGCGCCGTCAGCCGCCTCCGCCGCCCAACAACAGTGGTGGAGGAGGAGGGGGCGGTGGGAAGCCGCCGTCCGGAGGGCAACCGCAGACGCCGCCGCCAGCCGCTGCGGAGCAACCGAGCAGTGGGTTGAGCCAGAGCCAGGCCGAGCAGATTCTCAGCTCGATGGAACGGCGGGAGCGGGAGACTCGGGAAGAGCAGCAGCGGCGGATGCACGGAGCCTCGGCTGCCGGAGTAAAGGACTGGTGATGTCCTTCGTGGTCTTGCTTGCGCTGCTCCAGGGAGCGCCTGAGCTTCACGTGTCGGTCGACGAGGACCACGTTGCGGTAGGCGAGGAGATTCTCTACACCATCCAGGCGGTGAGTCATTCGTCGGATCCGATGGATCTGACGGTTGCGCCGTTGAATGGCTTCGAGATCATCTCTCGCAGCGAGCGCACCGAAGTTTCCTTCTCCTCCGGCCCAACCAGAACTACCGTGTTGGAGATGCGGCTCCGCGCCGTGAGGCCGGGCCGCTGGCAGATCGGTCCTGCTCGAGCAGCTCAGGGCAGACTGGTCACTGAGGCTGCGGCGATCGTGGTAGACGTGCAGCCCAATCCGGTTGCGGCTGCGCCCGCCTTGAACCCGCGACTCAGGACGCTGCTGGAGAGAGCTCCGCCGCCGCCCCGGGGCAAGGCCGCGGTTGCACTGGTGGTTTCCGCCGACAGCATCAGCATGGGTGAGCAAGTCGATGTGGTAACGGCGGCGTGGTTCCCTCGTGACTTGCGCCTGCAGCTGCGGCGGCCGCCGACGCTACAGCCACCGGTCATCGACGGAGTCTGGAGTTATCCCCAGTCGGCGCCCGCGGGCATTGCCGCCACCCGGAACATCTCCGGTAGCGCGTACGACCTGTTTGTGGCTCACCAGGTGGTGTTCCCCCTCGTCGCGGGAACCATCGTGGTACCGCCCGCCGTCCTCAAGTACAGCACGCCCCTGGCCCTCCAGTTCTTCAGTCAGGAAGAACGCTTTGCCCTGAGCAGTCTTCCGGAAACGCTGCTGGTGCGCCCATTGCCCACGGCTGGACGGCCTGCGGGTTTCAACGGGGCAGTAGGATCCGGACTCCGATTGGAGCGGAGCATCACGCCTCCCACGGCGCACGCAGGCGAGGGGGTTGCGGTCGAGCTCGGACTGACGGGTGAGGGGAACACGGCGCTCTGGCCACCGCCCGAGATTCGTTGGCCCCGGAATGTCCGGGCGTACGTAGACCGGGTCGAGGAACAGGTGACCACGACCGAGGGAAGAGTCGGCGGGGTGAAGACCTTCCGTTATCTGGTGGTACCCGACTCAGCGGGTCCGCTCAGCTTACCGGCGGTGAGCTACGGGTACTACGATCTGGCGGCCCACGAATATCGCTCAGCCGCGCTGCCGGCAGCATCGCTGCCGGTGTCCTCAACCGATGCGCCGGCATCCACGGCTTTGCCACCGGGCTTGCTGCCCGCCGGCTCCCCAGGATTGGCGTGGCAGATGGCGCGGGACATTCCCGACTGGGGCTGGATCGTCATTTTCCTGCTCCCTCCAATCCTGATCAGTCTCAGAGGCAGACCACTTCCCCGACGTGCGACGGCCCGCCCGGTGGTGGAGACCGGGCTCAGGGCTGCGGAAGAGCGGCTCGACCAGGTCGTGCGCGGACTGGTACCCGATCCGGACCAGCGGTCGCGGGTGGGACTCGCCGCCGCAGTTCGCGCGGCGGGAGCAGACGGAGAGACGGCGTCACGGGTTGCCGCGGTGCGCGAAAGGCTGCTGGCGCGGCGCTATGGTCCGCCGGGGCAGACTGCCGAAGACCAGGCTCTGGTACAGGAAGTTGAGGAACTGGTACGCCGCCTGGGCGATTCGCTGCGCGGGT
>DASUVR010000243.1:0-16499 GCA_036378855.1 Gemmatimonadales bacterium
GGTGTAGGACCCAGGGCTGCGTTCTTGTCCACGATGTCATAGTAGCGGTTGAAGTGATATCCCACGCCCGCCAGAACACCGCCAGTGACCTCGCGGTACACTGTCTCGTAGAAGCGCAGCACCTTGAAATCCATGGGGGACTCCAGCGCCTTGGGAAGAGCCGGTCCCAAGCCGTAGGTCGGCTGGTTGGTATCGAGATAGCGCCAGTCGCCCTCCAGCTTCCAGCGATTTCCAGCGGTGAAGAGATTCGAGCGGCTGACCACGTTGAACTGCTGCTTGGTGGTGTAGCTCACCGAGGCATATAGCGTCGACAGATTGGTGTTTTCCTCGGGTCCCAGCCGGGTGACCGCATTGCCGGAGACACCCAGGAGAAAGCCCACCGTGGGATTGGCGCCGAAGGCGGGTAGAACGCTGATCACGAGTTTGGGAGGAATGGTGATGGTGTCGCCCAACTTGGGCTTGCCATGCAGAATCCGGGATAGCACATCCATCACGTCGCGCTGCCGGACGCTGTCTTTCGCCGCCGGAGCCTGAGCTGTCGCCTTCACGGCTACAAAAAGCAGGAAACCACTACCGAGTGCCAGCCACCTCGAGATGAAGAGCACGGCGGCTCAGAGAGCCACCGACAGGCTGGGCCTTCTCCCGTCTGAGGAGGCGGTGTCGACTTGGGCAAAGGAAAACACGCGGGGAAGCGTCGCCTGGATCCGGGTTCCCTGCCCCGGCGCGCTCTTCACCAGCAGCGACCCGCCCACGCCGCGGAGTCTCTGGCGCATGCTCATCATCCCGAAGCCTTCGATTCGATCCATCAGATCTGGCTCGAATCCGACACCCGCATCTGAGACCGTAAGCTTCAGCACGGAATCCGTCGCCTCCAACCTGACCCACACCGCGTCGGCGCCACTGTGCTTGGCGGCATTGTGCAGCGCCTCCTGGGTCACCCGGTACAACGTCAACGCCGTGGCGCCAGGTAGCTCCCCCGGCCAATTCGTTTCAGAAACGTGGATGGCAAGGCCGTAATGCTCCAGGTCCTGGCACAGCGCCCGCACCGCCGGCACCAGCCCGAGGTATTCCAGCCGCGCCGGGTGGAGCCCGCGGGTGACGTGCTGAATGTCTGCCGCAATGGATCGGACCCGCTGAGCCAGCTCCGCAATCCTTGCCCCGCCCGAGGGAGTAAACCGGGAGGTCGGCATTCCCAGGGCGTCCAACTCCAGGGCCAACACCGCCAGTTGCTGGCTGATGTCATCATGCAGCTCGCGGGCGATCCGGCTTCGTTCGGTCTCCAGCATCTGAAGCAGGCCGCCACTCAGCCGGGCCAGGTCGGCTTCCGCCACCCGGCGGCGCTGACTGTTGCGCACGGCCGCCCAGACCAGCAGCATGAGTGCGGTGGGGGTGAGCAGAGCGACAATGAACATTGAAAGTGACATGGCAGGAGAGCCGTTTTATTAGAAGCGCAAGGTCAGGCCAAGGGCCGGTCCGTAGAAGTGCACGTCCTGCGTCACATCCTTTTCGTAATCGACGTCGAGATACCGATACAGCGCCGATACGGCGCAGCACTGCCCCACGTCGTATGCAGCACCGCCGTACGCCTGCCAAGTGAAGCTGGATCCCCCGGCACCCAGGTCTCCCTTGGCAAAGAGATGCCATCGCTCAGCCGGCAGGTATCGCAATGCAGCGCCGAGAACGGCATCGAGCCAGTCCTGGCTTTCCGACACCTCGTTGGGACTGAGATCCACCCGCACGTGCCAGTAGCGGGCTCCGACGAGGGCATCGATCCCACCCCAGGGACGACTCAGGATGGTTCGTCCCACTTCCGGCTGCAGCATCAATTCGCTGAGGTCCACCGTCACACCATCTACTTCGTTGCCCAGGTTCACGAAGAACACATCGGTTCTCAGCGCCCAGAGCTCTTTTCGGGCCTCCACCAGGCCCATGACCCCGATGTCGAAGTTATCGATGACGTCGCCGACACTGATGTTGACGTCTGAGCTCCTGCCGGCAACCCCGACCCGGCCGTTCAGCCCGGCGCCCCAGAGATAAGGTGTGAAGCTGAACCGCCAGGCGGGCTCTTCCCCCTGTGCGTTCGGCACCCGGTTCTCTTGTGCCTCACCGCTGCTAGCCAGGGTCAGTCCGAACGCCGCCAACAGCCCGCCTGCCAGTAGGAACCGGCAGGCGAACCTCACCGCGCTACCTCAGACGGACGTCCCTCCGGAACACGGCTGGGTTCGGCATGCAGCTGCACAGGGGGACGCTCCTGCATCCCGAATACCGCCGCGGCAGCGGCCCCGCCAAGGAGCGGTCCCACGAGGTACAGCCAAAGCTGGCCGGCCGGCCCGCCAGATATCAGTGAATTCACCAAAATCGGTCCGATGCCTACCGCGGGGTTGAACGCACCGCCGCTGATTGCGCCGCCGGCAAAAGCGGCAACCACGATGGTGAACCCGATTGCCAGGCCATAGAACGAGTTGCCATGCGTCCTGGCCGATGCCGCCGAGTTGAGCACTACCAGGGCCAGCGCAAAGGTATAGAGGAACTCGACCAGCACCGCGGAGGTTGGAGAAACATCCGGTCCCGGAGCCGGAGCGAAGGTCTTCCCGGTGATCACGTAAACGATGAGCGCCGCCGCAATGGCCCCGAGGACCTGACTGACCATGTACCCGACCGTCTCACCGGCCGAGGCCATCTTTCCCCTCAGATGCACCGCCAGGGTGACAGCGGGATTGTAGTGCGCACCGGAAACGTGGCCGCCCATGTACACCATGATCATGAGCGATGATCCGATGGCCAATGGCGCCAGGGGCGAACCGCTGAGCACGGTGAGACCGATCGTAAGCACCAGGAAGAAGGTGCCCAGGAACTCGGTGAGGTAGTTCTGCATGTGGGCCCGGGGGTCAGATCAGACGGCGTTTAACCGCGAATTGCACCAGTTCGGCGCTGGAGTGCAGCGAGAGCTGCCGCATGATTCGGTACTTGTGAAAGGCCACGGTTCGGGGGGTGATCCCCAACGCCGCTGCCGCCTGTTTCATGGTGCTGCCCCCGGCGACCAGCCGGAGCACTTCCCGCTCCCTGGACGACAATGACTCCGCCTCGCACACGTCGGCGACCCGCCGCACGGCGGCTGGGGTAGCCGCCGGGCGCCGCACCTGATGGGGATACTGCTCTCCGGCCAGCACGGTGCGGATCGCTTGGAGAAGCTCGGACGCAGGAGTGCTTTTCAGGATGTAAGCCGATGCGCCGGATCGGAACGCCTGGGCGGCCAGCTCGGGATCGTCGTGCATGGTCAGAACAATGCAATGCACCTGAGACAGGCGGCGGCGGATCCTCTGTACGGCTTGTAGACCACTGAGCCGCGGCATGCTGAGATCGCAGAGCACCACATCGGGACGGAGCTCATTGGCCGCCTCCACCAGAGCTGCCCCGTCGGTCACCGTACGCAGTACGGTAAATTCCCGCTCCAGCATGTGCTTGAGCGCATCGAGGAGCAGGCTGTGATCGTCGGCTAGAAGGAGGCGGGGACGTTTGATGGGCGATCGGGAGTAACTGCCGGCCCACCGCTCCGGGGTGCCGCTTTGCCACGAAGGGGCAGGTGTACCCATGCTGAGCTTGCCCTTAGTAACGGAGGCGCTGCTTGCCTAAGGTGAATTCGGATGGACTACGGCGTACGGTAGGGATGCTGGCCGGAAGCGGTAACTGGACCTTAGACTAGGCGGTTGAGTCCCCATTCTCCGGGATCCATTCCCGAACCTTGGGCCAGGTGGGAACCCGGGATTGACCGGCCACCGCCGCGTGAATGGTAGGGATGAGATCGATCCCAGCTTGTGACTTGAGGACGTACCCTCGGGCTCCTGCCTCCAGGGCGGCCGCGAGCACCGCGGGATCCGAAAGCACGCTGAGCACGACAATGGCCGACGCCGTGTTCTCGGCCCGAATCTGCCGAATGGCCTCGATCCCGCCCATTCGCGGCATGGCCAGATCGATGACCACCACGTTGGGTCGAAGCGTCCGAGCCAGCCGGACCGCCTCAAGACCATCAGCTGCCTCCCCCGCTATCTCGAATTCAGGATCGAGCAGCCTGCGGATGGCCGCAAGCAGCGGAGGGTGATCGTCGGCAAGCAGAACCCGGAGCCGGGCCATAGGCACGATCCTGGAGGGGCGAAGCTCTGGCACATTAGAGATTGGGAGAGGGGTGGGAAACTGTCAGTTGTGACAGCTTGCAACCTTTCGCGGCGCCGCCTTTGTGTACATACTCAAGACAGCCCCTCAACAGAGCGTAGCAGCTATGGCGTACGCGAGTTCGGTTGTGTTCGTGGTCGACGACGATGAATCGCTCCGGCGCAGCCTGGACCGGCTGCTCCGGGCCGCGGGGTACATGGTCCAGGCCTTTTCCTCTGCCGCAGCGTTTCTGCAACATCCGCCGCCGGACTGTCCCAGCTGTTTGCTGCTCGACATCCGGATGCCTGAGCTGACCGGACTCGATTTACAGCAGACCGTCAATCAGGAGAGGCCAGAGTCGTCGGTGATCCTGATGACCGGTTTTGCCGATATGGAGAGCTGCATCCTGGGAATGAAGGCCGGGGCTGCCGATTTTCTCCTCAAACCGTTCGACGACGAGCAGCTGCTCCAGGCGGTCAGTACCGCCCTGATGAAAAGCGAGGAGATCCGGATATCGCGTGCAGAGTATCACGAGTTGCGCCAGAGATTCGATCTGCTCACTCCGCGAGAGCGCCAGGTCTTCGAGCTCGTGGCTGAGGGACTGCTGAACAAGCAGATCGCCGGCCGTCTCGGGACCAGAGAAGGTACCGTGAAGCTGCACCGAGCCAATCTCATCCGAAAGCTGCACGCCAGGTCGGTGAGCGATCTGGTGCGAATGGCCGACCGCCTCCGCCACGATTCCGCACCACAGCGTCAACCCGCCCCGGCTTCAGCCTAGCCTAAAAAGCCTCGACCAAGGTACAGTGGCTCACCGGCTGACCGGGCCGGTACCTTCCAGCATCTACCCACAAGGCGGACGGGCGCGACCATGCCGGGCGTATCACCGTATCGCCACCAGTCAGCCGAGATGGAGCTGAAGCCCAGTCGTCTTATCCTTCCGGAGGCTGACGCCGAGTCGCCTCTCGTTGTCATCGTAGACGATGACTCCTCCTTTCGCACCGCCATTGCCCGGCTTCTGCGTCTCTGGGGATTTCGCATCGAGAGCTTTGGCTCGGCGGAGGAGTTTCTGCAGCACCGCACCGGGCCGCACTGCATCATTCTGGATTTGCACCTGGGAGGGATGAGTGGCTTGGAGCTGCAGACCCGCCTGGCCGAAGACGGCCGGCAGGTTCCGATCGTGTTCGTTACCGCGGTGGAGGATGCGATGGTCCGCCGTCGAGCCCTCGACGCCGGGGCAGCCGCGTATCTGGAGAAGCCATTCGATGAGCGCCGGCTGCTGGAGGTTCTGCTCGGGGTCATCGACTACCACCCGGAGTGAATCAGGACTGAACGGCAGGCTTGTTGGACCGCCCGGCGGGATCGAGCGCCAGATGAAATGTGGCGCCGCCGAAAGGATTGTTGACCGCCCAAAGTCGGCCACCATGGGCATTGACGATGGACCGGCAGATGGCCAGCCCCAGACCGAGGCCGTTGGTCTTGGTGGTAAAGAAGGCGTCGAAGACCTGATCGAGCCGCTCCGGTGGAATTCCGGTCCCCCGATCCTGCACCGCCAGCTCAACCCAACCGTCCGGGGTAATGCTGGTAGAAATAGTCAACAGCCGGTGGTCCGCCGGTCTCCCTGCCATGGCATCACAGGCGTTGCTGATCAGGTTCAAGATGACCTGCTGCAGCTCCACCCGGTCTCCCAGTAACACCGGCTTCACCCGGGAGAGTCGGATGTCCGTGGTCACCCGCCGCCGGATCAGCTCGCTGTGCAGCAGGTCCCGAACCTCTTCGACCAGGTCATTGAGGCTTACTTCGGAAGTTCGCGTCTCCCCCTTCTTCAGGAGAGTGCGAAGCCGGCCGATCACCTGACCGGCCCGTCGGTCATCCACCACGATGTCTTCCAGGATGGCCCGGATCTCGACCAGATCGGGACTGTTACGACTCATCATCCGCTGCGCAGCCCGGGTGTTGGCCAGGATGGCCGCCAGCGGCTGATTCAGCTCGTGGGCCAGCGCGCCGGACAGCTCACCCAGTGAGGCCACCCGGCTCAGATGGGCCAGCTCCCGGCGCTGCGCCTCCGCCGCCACCTCGGCTTGCTTCCGTTCGGTCACGTCCCGGACGTTGACGATGAAGCATTGCTCGCCGGCCATCTCCATGGTGTCAGCCACCAGGAGGACGTGAAGGATTGCCCCGGCGCGGGTTCTCAGCTCCATCTCGTGCTCGTGAAGAACGCCGTCCGCTTCCAGCTGCATCCGCGCCGCGGTGCTCTGACGCTCGTCCACGATCATGTTCAGCTCTTCCCCGGTGCGGCCCAGCGCGTCGTACCGGGAATACCCGAACATCATCTCCCACTTTTCATTCACCTCCACGATTCGATAATCGCGCTGGCGGATGATGGTGATGCCGTGAGGGCTGGAGTGAAACGCCTTGCCGAAACGCTCTTCCGAGCTGCGGAGCGCTCGCTCGGCCGTAATTCGGTCGGCGATCTCCGCCTCCAGCGCCACCACCGCCGCTGACAGATCGGCGGTGCGTTCCGTCACCCGCGATTCCAGCTGTTGCTGGATGTCACGCAGCTCCTGCTCTACGCTCTTCTGGTCCTGAATGTCGGTACAGGAGCCGTACCAGCGGACGATGGTGCCCGAGGCATCGCGAACCGGGTGCGCCCGAGCCAGGTGCCAGCGATATTCTCCGGTGTTCGCCACTCGGAGCCGATGTTCGACTTCGCACGGCTCGCCGGTTGTCACGGAGTGGACCCAGGCGTCCCGGGTCTTTTCCTGGTCCTCGGGATGGGTCATCGAGAGCCAGCTCTGATCCAAAATCACTGAGTCAGACGCGCCGGTCATGTCATGCCAGCGCTGGTTAAAGTATTCCAGCCGTCCATCGGCAGCGGCGGTCCAGACGATCTGAGGCATGGCGTTCGCCATGTCCCGCAGCCGGCCCTCGCTTTCGCGCAGCGCCGCTTCCTCCCGCCGCAAGGCCTCCGCATTCTTTTGCTGGGTGATATCCACGTTCACACCCAGCATTCGCGTTGGCCGACCCGACCCGTCGTAGAGCGTCTTGCCTTTCGCGAGAACCCACCGCGGCTCTGATCCGGGTTGGAGAACCCGGAATTCACATTCGTACGGCTTGCCCTCGTCCAGCGCACCCTCAATCGCTCCTTGCACCCGGGATCGATCCTCCGGAACGACGGCGCTGAGGAACGCCCCAAGGGAGAAATCTCGACCAGGGGCGAGGCCCAGGATGTGATTGGACTTTTCCGACCACCAGCCGGTGTCCTCCCCTACCCGCCACTCCCAGGTGCCGAGCTGGGCCGCGCTCAAGGTCAGGTTGAGCCGTTCCTCGTTCTCCCGCGACCTGACCTCGATGTCCCGGCGCTCTTCGATCACTGCGGCCAGCATCAGCAGCGGAACGGAGAACACGATCAGGAAGAGCTGGATGGCGAACGCGTTCTCCGCCGGCGAGCTGGTAAGGAACGGACCCCGGCCATGCACCGCTCCCCAGATTGCCCAACCCGTGATAATCAGCAGGAAGCTGCTGGTTCCCCGGGCTCCGGCCCGGACGGCGGCCCAGAGCACAAAGGGAAGCGGCACGTAGGGAAGAATCGGTGAGGTGCTGAAACCCGCCTGCTCGCCGTTGAACACCAAAGCTGACGCCAGCAGGAGACCGGCGGTCAGAAGCGCGATCTCCAGCTGGCGCGCGGCGGAGGCCCTACCCAGATCGGAAAACCCCTCCCTGGACCAACTGACGATAACCGGCACCAGAGCCAATGACGCGAGGACATTGGCAAACAGTCGGGTGCGCCACAGCTGCCAGAAGCTGTCCTGCGACGTATGACTCAGGGCGACGAAGCCCGCATCCAGAAAGCAGGACACGAACGTTCCCATGAATGCCGCCCCGAAGATGAACACGCCCACATCGCGCGAGCGATCGAATCGAAGCTCACCCTTGACGAGATGACGGACGATGGCGGCTCCGATTAGAGCCTCACTGCAGTTGCTGATGTACCAACCCAGGATCATCCCGGGAGGAAACCCGAGCGGGATCTGAACGGCGAGATGCGCCGGTAGCGCACCCAGCAACACCAGCCACCAGGAGCGGGTCGGGGTGAGGAGCAGCGCCGCCAGAACGATCGAGTTCGGTGGCCACAGGGTGGAGATGGGACTGGGCTTGAGGGTGAGCGCAAAGCCGAGCCTGGCGCCGAGATAGTACGCAAGACAGACCAGCACCGCCGTCTTGAGAACCTTGCGCTCCGGGAGGGCGGGAGTCTGCAGGGCTAACTTGGGGACGGGGAGGTCGCTGAAGTAGCCCAGGGTGTCTCTGCGGCTCAGCCTGTACCTCTTTTCCGGTGGAGCACTAGTATGGACGATTTCGCCTCAGCTCGCCAGTAAACGGGCACAGGAGTATACGCTGGTCTAGCCTAAGGTCTAGTAATCCGCCTGAACGGGGAGGGCTACCATCTTCTGACTACCCGACTTAGCCCAAGTCGTCTCTGACCCGAAAGCGTCGCCCGCGCGGGGAGAGTCGAGGGTCGAGGTCTATCTGTGCTCCGCACCATCCGCCGCATCATGCTCATCATCATCTCGAGTGGAGTGGTTCTCCTGCTCGTCGCCCTGGCCATCCTTCACCTGGGCGCTGACACCTGGCTGGTGAATGCACTGGTACGCGGCGTCATTCCCGGCGCCACCACCTCGGTGGCCGATGTGGCCGGCAACTACTTCTCCGGAATTCAGCTCCGCGGGGTTCGGATCGTGCGGGACGGCAGTGTGGTCGTCGGCTGCGACTCGGTACGAGCCACTTATCGGCTCAAGGAGCTGCTCTCGGACGGTGTCCGCATCCGTCGAGTGGAGTTGAACGATCCGGTAGTCAACCTGCGGCAGTCGTCCGGAGGATCGTGGAACCCCTTTCCCCCGGGAAAGCCGAAACCGCCCTCGGCGGCGAAGTCTTCCGGTCCCAAGATCGCCATCGAGCAGTTCACCATCGCGCGTGGCCGTGCAACGCTGCACCCGAACACGCGCCCGGAGCCGCTGACACTCCGTTTCGATGCCACGGGCGGTGAACTTAGATATCCGCGACTCAGGGTCCGGCGCCTCCAGGTACACTCCGACTCTACCGCCCTCCTCGCCGCTGGTGCGGTGGATCTGCCTGGAGGCGGCCGGAAGTTCAAGCTCGCTGCACTGAACCTGGACTCGGCAGCAGTCTGGCTGCCGGACCTGGCCGGCATTGTGCCGACCCTGCGAGACGGAGGACGCGCTCGACTCAAAGGGTTCTTCGAGAACGAAGGGGTGGAGAAAGGGCTGAGTCTCGTCGCGCTGCTGGAGAAGCTCCAAGTCGGCCCCCTTCAGAGAGCGCCCCGGCATCTCGCGCCCGTCAATGGACGAATCGCGCTCGATCTCCGCGGGGGGCGACTCAACCAGTTGGACGGCACATTGGGGGCAGCATTCTCCGACTCCGCCGGAAACATTGCGGCGAATGTCAAAGTGAATCAGGGAACCGCTCGGGTCGATATGGGTGGCAGGCTCGGCAGCAACAGCATTCGCATCGGTGGCTGGGCGCGGCCACTCGACAGTGTTCCCAGCTACGACCTGGCGGCTCGCGCCCGAATGTATCCAGCACCAGGATCGCTGGTTCCCCCGAGCAAATGGCTGGGCCACTCCGAGCGCCGCATTGCAGTGCGGCTCCGAGGTGTGGGACTTCCACCTCATCGCGCTGTAGGGTGGGCCTCGGCTCGGGTCGATCGGCCGCGCCGCGGGCCCGCGTTGCTTGCCTCAGGCAAGGTCGAAGCCCGGCTGAACGGTCAATCGGCCGAATTCACCGCGCGGACCGGCGTCGCGGGCGGCGCCGTGGCCCTGGCGGGTACCGCCAGGTGGAGCTCTCCGGTCCAGCTTCGGGTCACCCGGGGATCGCTGGAACAGATCGAGCTGGCGAAAATCCTGAGCGACTCCGGATGGAAAGCCTTGAGCGGCACGTTTTCCGGTGCGCTCGACCTGGCACCCGGAGGAGGATTGCGCGTCGCGCTCCACTCTCAGCTCAACCAGACCCGGTTGAGGCTCAAGGCCAGCCTCGGCCGCAGCGGATCTGTTCGTAACCTGGAGCTGACGGAGCTCGGGTTCGAGCACCTCGCACTCGACAAGTTCCGACTATCCAAACGGGCCATGGATCTCAACGGCCACGCCTCGCTTCGCGCCGCAGGGAAAACACTCGAGGGCGCCCAGATGACCGGCACCCTGGAGTTGAGAGACAGCCGGTTCGAGCGGGAGGAGATCAGGCGAGCTCAGTTGGCGGCCAAACTCGAGCACGGGACCGTGTTCACTCGGGCAGCCCTGGACGCCAGCTCCGGCCGGCTGCTGGCTCTGTCCGGCACGCTCCGGCCATTCGATCCCGTGCCCAGCCTGCGCCTGCAGCGGACCAGCTTCACCGACGTCGACCTCGGCCGGTTACTGGACAAGGCCGGCCTCACGACCCGTCTCACAGGAACGTTGGAGGCCCAGGGGGAGGGACGCAGCCCGAAGCAAGCTCGGATTGGGGGCACGCTCGAGCTCGATCCTTCCACCATCAGCCATTTCGCTCTGGATGGAGGACATATCGAAGCGACGCTGGACGATGGCCAGCTCGAGGTCATCGGGCGGGTGAGAAGTCAGGGTGACAGTCTGGTGATCGGCGCGGCACTGGCTCCCTTTGACCCGCACCCGAGACTCAAGTTGGTGACCCGCGTCCCTCTGGCCCATCTCACCGCTGTGTTGCGACCGAAAGACTCGCTCGAGACAGAAGGAGCCGCGTACCTGGCGATATCGGGGACCCTTGGCCGCCCGGACAGCATGCGACTGCAGGCAGAGCTGCAGGCTGATGGCCGCGTCGGTCGCGTGAAGCTGGATTCGCTGAGAGGCAGGCTGCGGTTGCAGAATGGGATAGTGGAGGTGGACAGCCTCTCGATCCAGAGCAACGTGGGAGTGGCCACAGCTCTGGGTGTCGTGGGCTTGTTCGGCGCAGCGCAGTCGGCTCCTACCGGACTTCGCCTTCGCGCCAGGCTGGATAGTCTGGCCCCTCTGGCGTCACTCATCGGGGCAGACCTGGATCTCGACTCGGGCAGGATCGAGCTCGCAGCGGGGGGAAGCAGGAATCGTCTGCGCCTGACCGCGAATCTTACCGCGAATGGATTGATCAGAGGAGCGCAAAGATTGGATCAGCTCGCGGCAACGGGGGCCGCACGTCTGGAAAGAAATCATCTCGCTTCGGGCATGGCCCGGGTGATGGCTCGCGGAATCCGCACCCGGAAAACCTCGATTCAATCGATTCAGGTCCAGGGCAGCGCGGACGGCGGTGAGCTGGCGGTGCGAGGAGAAGCGCTGATCGACTCCCGAAGTAACCTGCGAACGGCCGCGCGGCTCCGCCGCGATCCTCAGGGGCTTCGGATACGGCTGGACTCGCTCAATGTCCTCTCGAACCAGCGTCCCTGGGCGTTGCGTCATCCGGTCGACATGCTCTTCGGGGATAGCGTCCGGATCGATGATTTCGTGCTCGCATCGGAAGCGCATCGGGTGGCGGTGAACGGCATCATCAACCGAAGAGGTAATCAGGATTTCCAGATAGACGTCGATGCCTTACGGCTACAGCCGATCGCGCACCTGCTCGGAGCGGGTCAGCTGGATGGCAATCTCAACGTCTCCGCTCGCCTCAAGGGCCCGGCGGCGGCACCGGACCTCCAGGCCGAGTGGGATGTTGCGGTGCGCTCCCGCGACCGTGACCTGGGCACGCTGCGCGGACGAGCTGCGTGGAACAGCCGAGGGTTGAATATCGACGGCAGGATAGCGCCGCAGAAGAGTGACAGTGTGTCGCTGAAAGGACGGTTGCCCTTGTCCCTGTCACTTTCGCCCCGCGACTCGGGCCGCGGACTGGCGGCGTCCATCCCGGGCGGCGATCTGGTATTCGATGCGGTGGGTGACAACGTCGACATCAGCAAATTGCAGCCGCTCTTCGATCCGGAGAAGCTGCAACTTGGGGGGCGGCTGTTCTTGAATGCCCACGCTCGAGGGAGCCTCGAGGCGCCGCGCCTTGCGGGAGACATCGCAGTGCGTCGGGCCGAGTTCAGGATCAGGCCTCTGGCCAAGTACCACGATGGACTGCTCCGCCTGGCTTTGAATGGCGCCGAGGCGCGAATTGTCGAGGGCCGCTTCGAGTCAGGCAAGGGAGTGGCAAAGCTCGCCGGGAAGATCGGCTTCGACCAGTTTCCCCAGCTCACGCTGGACATCGGAGCAAAGGTCCAGAACTTTGCGGCGCTCTCGGATGACCAGCTCCGGGCCGGCGCAACCGGAGACGTGCATCTGGGCGGCAACGTCAAGAACCCCCGCCTCTCGATCACGGCGCGGCTGCAAAACACCGATTACTACCTCAAGGCCAAGAACCTCCAGACCTCCGCCGAAGCCGTCGAGCTGTCGCCCGAAGACCTCCGGATCCTGGAGCAGCGGTTCGGGCCCGAAGTGATCAGCCGCTCGAAAAAGGTGGGACTGCTTCCGCTCTGGGGGCTCGACTGGAAGCTCACGCTAGGGGACAATGTCTGGCTCCGCCGCCGGAGCGACCCGGTGATGGCGGTCGAGCTCGCCGGAAATCTCGAAGTGAGAAAGGAGCCGAACCAGGAGCTCCAGGTTTTTGGGAAAATTCAGCCGGTGCTGGGACGGAGCTTCGTGCAGTTGATGAGCCGCCGCTTCGACCTCAAGTCCGGAGACGTAACCCTCAACGGCCCTCTCAAGCGGACCCGGATCGGGCTGGAGGCGGAGTACCGAACCACTGAGGCCGGCGGCTCGACCCCAATCGTGATCCTGGCGACGGTGAAATCGGATACCGGACTGGCGGTCCAGCTCGACTCCCGGCCGGACATGCGTGAGGCCGACATCATGTCCTATCTGACAACTGGTCGGCCGGCCAACACCGACCCGACGCTCCAGTCCGACGAGCAGGACGTTCTCGCCGCTGGCGCAGGCCTCGCCGTAGGAGCAGCGCTTGGCAGCGTAGCAGGGAAAGCGGGGCAAAGCCTGGGGCTGGACGTCGTGCAGGTACTCCAGGATCGGCAGGGCGGTCAGACGGTGGTCGCCGGCAAGTACGTGTCTGCTCCACTCTACCTTGGCTTCCGCCAGCCTATCGTGCCCGCATCCAGGGATTCTCGCTCGAGCAGTAGTCAGCAGGACGCGGTGGAGCTGGAGATGGAATACGCGGCGCTCCGCGACATCCTGGTCAATCTGCAGGCCGGAGGGAGCCAGATGCGGGTCTTCCTCAAGCTGCGGCGGTAACTGCGTGCCCGCTCGAGCCAGGGTGATAGCGATTGCCCTTGCGGCCTTGATGGGTCCCGCCCACCGCGCCTGGAGCCAATCACCCTACACCGACATCCGCTCTTCGGCCGAGGTCGGATCGATCGGATTTCGCTTTCGCGGAACCGAGAGCTTTTCCCCTGCCGAACTGGGCGGAGTGCTGGGTCTGAAAGGCCGCAAGTCACTCTACAAAGTTCGCCAGATCGCCGCCGCCCTGCCGCTGATCGGACCGCCGCCAAAGTATCGCTTCGACCCGGTCGAGCTGCAGAAAGACGTGGTGAGGCTTACCCGGTTTTATCAACGCTCCGGATTTCTGCATCCGGCCGTTGACTACGAGCTTCGACCTGACGATCAGGGGTACGTGGTCGACGTGACGTTCGTGATCTCGGAAGGTCCCTTCGTGCGGCTGCGCGACCTCTGGGTGGCGACGAGGGCCGGCCAGGCCGTGGCGCCCTTACCGGACTCGTTACAGCCGGCGTGGACCAAACTCGAGAGCGAGTTGGGGAAGGCGCGCGGCCAACGGTTCGGCGAGAACGAGGCAGCGTTGATGGAAGAGACGGCCCGGGCGTGGTTCCACAACCACGGCTACCCGTTCGCGAAGGTTCAAGCAGCTCGGCAAGTGGACTCCAATCAGGTGGACGTCACCCTGCGGATGGAGCCGGGCCGGCGGCAGCGGGTGGGACAGGTGACCGTCAATGGCCAGCGCTCGGTCAGCGACCGGATCATTCTGCGCGAGCTTCCCTTCCGTCCCGGCGACTGGTACTCGGCCCAGGATCTGGTCGAAGGAAGGCAGCGTCTCCAGCAGATCGACTTGTTCCGCCAGGCACAGCTCAATCTGGACCTCAAACAACCCACCGACACGCTCGTCGGTGTGCGAGTAGAGGTCCTCGAAGGTGGTCCTCGGCTGACCCTCGCAGAGCTGGGATACATCTCCGAGGGCGCGGGCATCTCGGGCCGGGCCCAGTGGACCCACCCGAACTTCACCGGAGGTGCCCGGAGTCTCACGGCAACGTTGGAGGGGCAGAGTGGAATCGGCTCGGTGGCCTCCCAGGAGGAAAAGCTGCTTCGGGGCTCGCTCACCCTCACCCAGCCCTACATCCACGTCCCCCAGCTTTCCCTCGGCATCGGGCCGTTCAGCGAGTACCGCGACGACCTGCGGGATCGCTCGGTCAGCGTCGGTATCTCCGGGATCTTTCTCTATCGTCTGGCCAACCTGTCCACGATTGCGCTGGAATACCGCTACGAGGCCAGCCACATCTACGAGTACCGTTTCGGCACCTCGTCAGACGGAACCATCAGTCTGGCCCGACTGCTCGCCTCCAACAATCCAGCGCTCCAGGACTCGCTCGGTCAGGATCTCGACAAGAGCTCGGTGACATTGACCGGCTCGTTCGGCAAGGCCGATGACCTGGCCAATCCGAGAAAGGGGTGGTCCCTCCGGCCGCGAGCGGAGATCACCGTCCCATCCGGGATCACCACCGTGCAATTCGGGCGATTGGACCTGACCGTCGCCGGCTACCATCCGATCAGCCGGAAGGCCACGCTGGCCGCTAGGATGTCGATCGGCCGGCTGTTTCCGTTCGGGAAAAGCGTCCCGCTTCCCGGCGACAGTCCGGTGTTCTCCTTGATTCGATTGCGTGATGAAACGATGACCGCTGGCGGCACCGACGATGTCCGCGGCTGGGGCAGCCGTCTCCTGGGCCCCAAGTTCCCGGCGGTCGAGGCTCATATAGAAGGAAGCGATACGGTTCTCTCCGCCGACAGCTACGTGCCGGCGGGAATGCTGGCGCGACTCGCCGGAACCGTGGAATTGCGATTTCCCTTTCCGGGCCTGACCAATGCCTGGGGAGCTCAGCTGTTTATGGACATGGGCAAGGTGTGGACTCCTGATGCCCAATTCAAACTGCCGGTATTGGAGGGCGAAACCGAACTTCGTTTTTCGCTAGGTACAGGGATCAGCTACCAGACCCCGGTCGGCGCCATTCGCCTGGGGCTGGGCTACAAGGTGAATCCGTCCGACCTGGATGTCCGAGACGCCGGAGAGGTGCTGGCCGCCTTGGAGCAGGGCTTACCGGCAACCACGGTCGAAACGGATTGGTTGCGGCGGCTGCATCTGCATCTCTCCTTCGGCATGACGCTCTAGTCAGCCCCGCTTTGCTTCGCCTTTAAGTATTCGCACCACGGCCATCACAGTGTTCCAGTTCCGGGTAGTTCCGGGTACGCTGAACAGGTTGTCGATCTGGCCCAGGTAGCCGATCGTCCTCATGTGCCGGCGGTATTCTCCGAACACGAAGGGGTGGTCGGACGCAATGAGCCGCACCAGCCACTCTCCCTCTTTCGGAAGAGTGTACGGGAGCTGCGCCTGCACCTTACCGGGCTTCGAAAGCACGGTCACGAATCGAACGACCTCGGGGGATCCCTCCGTCTGGAAGGGATTGTCCGTCTCGATCCGGAGCATGTCCCGGCCGTCGCAGATGGCCACTGCAGTATCGAAGGGCAGCTTTCGCAGCAGCTCAGCGCGAAACCGGCTTTGAGCTCCAGGCTTGCGCACCACGAAGGTCCCGGCCGCTCCCACATTCACCACATCGTATCGGTCCAGCTCTCGGGCCAGCAGGCTGGGGCGGAACGTCCGGTGGCCGCCCACATTTACGCCGCGGAGAAAGACCACCAGCGCCAAGGGGTCAGCTACTCCGCTCC
This sequence comes from Gemmatimonadales bacterium, assembly GCA_036378855.1. Taxonomy (GTDB): domain Bacteria; phylum Gemmatimonadota; class Gemmatimonadetes; order Gemmatimonadales; family GWC2-71-9; genus CAVVWJ01. The sequence continues at coordinate 16,131 of DASUVR010000243.1, forward strand.
CGGGGCACCTCGTACTTGAGCTCGGCGAACCCGGTTCCCACGGCCCGAACCGACACCAGCCGGAGTGGTGGGCTCGTGATCCGGCGCGGCAGGAGCGGCTTTCCTGCGCCCAACGTCACCGAGCCTATCTGCACGTGAATCTCATCCAGCAGACCATGATCGTAGAACTGGCCAGCGAGATCACCTCCACCCACGATCCACTCGTTATTCCCTCCAGCAGCCCGGACCATGGCCTCATGCACCGGGCGCACGTCTCCCCTGGCGAATCGAATATCGGCACCATCGACCGCCGGCAACTCGCGGGAGGTGAAGACCCAGGCAGGCAGATTGTAGGGCCAGGGTTGCGGATGATCGGCCTCGGGGCCAACC